>CASEEY010000091.1 GCA_949287055.1 uncultured Collinsella sp. | reverse complement strand
CGTTCGTCATCACGCAGCCGCCAGGCTCTTCGGCAAAACGCGCCTTATAGCACTCAAATGCAAATTGGTTATTTGTCGAAGGCTCCCACTGATTCATCCAGACAGTAGCGAAGCGGTTATCCCGCTCGATGCCCCATTTTGGATCAGAGTGCCCGTCAAGAGCCAGCCGGAAACCTCCGACTCCAGCAAATAGCTCACAAACTCTTATCTGGGCAGCCAAATCCATTCTCCTTTCAAAGGTTGTTATTATACCGTTTTCAAACATAGAATCCATGCTTCAATCTCGTCGAATCGGCCTCAACCTTTTGTTGGTTAATAGACTCAGCGCACCTTTAATAACATTGACTTTGACAACCTGACTTATAATTAATGAAGCTTCTACTTTTTAGTTTCCAATCTATACATCAAAAAATGCTGAGACGTAAAGGAACTCCCCATGATCCGTCCCATCGTCACCTCTCCCATCATGCTGCGCATGCCGAGCGTCGATGCGACGCCGGAGGATGCGCATATCGGTCAGGACCTGCTCGATACGCTGGCCGAGCACGCGCACGAATGCGTCGGCATGGCGGCAAACATGATCGGGCAGCGCAAGCGGATTATCGTGGTGCAGGATGGGCAACGCGCCCTGCTCATGTACAACCCGGTCATCGTCGAGCACGCCAACGAATACCAGACCGAAGAGGGCTGTCTGTCGCTTCCCGGCACGCGCCCCGCTACGCGCTGGCGCCGCGTCCGCGTGGAGTACCTTGACGAAGACTTTGCCCCGCGCACGTCGACCTTCTCCGGCTACACCGCGCAGATCATCCAGCACGAGATCGACCACTGTAACGGCGTGCTCGTCTGAGGAGAGAGGCCGTACGGAACTTGAACGGAAAGGCCAAGTGGACGCCAACCTTCCCGCAGAGGCAGGTTGCGCCCCAACTATTGCTGGTTTTTCCTTGTTATGTACCGCCTGATTTCGAACCTGCCCGAAAGGGCACTCGACCGGCACCGTTTCCCAAGGATTTCCGCTGCCCGACTAAGCCGTTGTGACCAGCGTGAGATTTCACGTGTACACAACCTGTAAAAAACTGCAGAATAGCGGTCTCTATCTGCCGCAAATCTCATCGCGGTGCCAAAGCGCCTCTTGCGCTATCTTTTTCGCAGGCGCCAGCCGCCACGCACGAAAGGAGCCTGCCATGCATGACATATGGAACCCCTGGCACGGCTGCACGCGCGTGAGCGAGGGATGCGACAACTGCTACATGTATTACAACGACGAACGGCGCGGTATCGACGGCTCGCGCGTCGTGCGCACCAAGAACTTCGATTACCCCATCCAGCGCACGCGCGACGGATCGTATCGGGTACGCCCCGGCGAGCTCATCCGCGTCTGTATGACGTCCGATTTCCTCGTACCCGAAGCGGACCCGTGGCGCTCCGCCGCATGGGACATCATCCGCGAGCGCCCCGACGTGCGGTTCTTCATCCTCACCAAACGGCCCGAGCGCTTTGCCACCTGCCTTCCCGACGACTGGGGCGACGGCTGGGACAACGTCATGCTGAACGTCACCTGCGAGAACCAGCGCCGTGCCGACGAGCGCATCCCCATCCTGCTTGCCACGTCCGCCAAGCACCGCGGCATCATGTGCGCACCGTTCATCGGGCCCGTGTCCTTAGAGCATGCGGCGCGCGGCGGCCTAGGGCCCCACGGCATCGAGCAGGTCATCTGCGGCGGCGAAAACTACGGTGGCGCCCGCCCGTGCGATTTTGACTGGGCGCGCTCCCTGCGCAGTGAGTGCGTTGATGCTCACGTGACGTTCGCGTTTATCGAGACCGGCAGCGTGTTCGTGAAAGATGGGCGGACCTATCGCCTGCGCGGCAAAAAGCTGCAGAGTCAACAGGCGTGGAAATCGGGCATGGGTTATCAGGGTAGCGGAATAACGTGGCACCTGACCGACCGTCTGGGCCTCGAGATTCCCGAGCAAGACCTCTACCAACCGATCTATCACGAACAATGTGCGCAATGCGGCAGTCGCCCGATCTGCAACGGATGCGGCTCGTGCAGCTCGTGTTGGATGCGATAACTTGCTGACAAGTTCGAAGCGGCACCTGTCCGCTTGCGCCGGCACAGCAACCGTCCACCGATTGGATTCGCACTCGCAAGACCCCCACGCTGCCGTGTAAGGTTGCTGTTGGATTCATACGTATATTCATCGGCGAATTAACGCGCTACGCTATTCTTCCTCAATAAGCAATCTATGGGATATTCAGAGGAGGAGAGCATGAAACTGCTGAACAGAGCTCCAACTTGGAAAGAGAAACATAGGGCTCGTCGTATAATTCTTCAGAGAAATCGTCAGCGTCTCTGGAGGTTCATTATGCCCGTTATCAAGCCCGTCTCCGATCTGCGCAACTACACCGAGGTCCTTGCCGATGTCCGTCCCGGCTCGCCCGTCTTCCTTACGCGCAACGGCCGCGGCTGCTACGCCATCGTCGACATGGCGGACTTCGATCGAACGGCCCGCAAGGAAGCATATGACCGCTATCTTTTCGAACAGGCGGAACTCGGCCGCATGTCTGGCGAAAAGTACGGTTGGATTCCCTTCGATGAACTATGTGCGTCACTTGGCATAGATCCGGACGAGGTGACCGGCGATGAATGAACCCATCTACTCGACTCTTGCCAGGCTTGATCTGGAAGGTATTCGCGACCATATCTCCCATACGCTGCAGAACCCAGGCGCAGCGCACCGTATATGCGTTGCGATTGTAAGGCGCGCGCACCTTCTTGTTACGTTCCCCCATTCCGGAACGCTGATTGAACTGCCAGAATCTCCCAACGCCGTATACCGCCGCGTCTCGGCGCAGCACTATGTGATCATCTACCACGTTAAGGACGACGAGGTCTATATCGACCGTGTTGTGCACGAATCAAGCTCCTATTTCGATGCCCCGTTAGACTAAGGAGTTTCCCATAGCAAACATACTGTGAAGGTCCTGAGAACTTTTAGGAATCAGTCTCAATATGAGTCTGGTTCATCACGATTTGGTCATAATCCTAACTGTACGGCGTGCCACCCGGAGAGGGTCCCATGCGGACCGGGAGTGCACGCAATCGCCTGTGATCGAAAGGGAAGATCATGAAGTTCGTTTGCCCCGTTTGCGGTTACGTTGAGGAGTTCGACGGCGATCAGCTGCCCGAGGGTTTCAAGTGCCCCCAGTGCGGCGTCTCCGGCGACCGCTTCACCAAGATGGACAGCGATATGACCTGGGCCGCTGAGCACGTCGTGGGCGTGGGCAAGCTTCCCGAGGTCCCCGAGGACATCGTCGCTGACCTGCGCGCCAACTTCGAGGGCGAGTGCTCCGAGGTCGGTATGTATCTCGCCATGGCCCGCGTCGCTCACCGCGAGGGCTATCCCGAGATCGGCCTGTACTGGGAGAAGGCCGCCTACGAGGAGGCCGAGCACGCCGCTAAGTTCGCTGAGCTTCTGGGCGAGGTCGTGACCGACTCCACCAAGAAGAACCTCGAGATGCGCGTCGAGGCCGAGAACGGCGCCACCGCCGGCAAGACCGACCTTGCCAAGCGCGCCAAGGCCGCCAACCTCGATGCCATCCACGACACCGTGCACGAGATGGCTCGTGACGAGGCCCGTCACGGCAAGGCGTTCGCCGGTCTGCTGAAGCGTTATTTCGGCTAAGTCGCAGCGTAACCACGCACGCACACATTACGTGCCGCCAGAGCGGTCCGGAGCGATCCGGGCCGCTCTTCTTTTGTGCAGCATGTCCGAGTTGACCTGTAGGAAACAGCCTGGGAGAGACCCCCTCCCCGCGGCGCCGAATGCCGATCCCAAGCGCAGATCCGCCCGGTCGGCAACCCATCTTCGCGAAGTGAGTGCTTGGGTTCGCGAACAACGAGTAGACAGATGGGCTGAGGGAGCAGGACCGCGGGTAGAGAAATTGCCACCTACGCGGTATACAAAGGGTTTCCCGATCGAAGCACACACTTCGTGAGCCGAGGCATCGCAAAGCGAAGGAATCGCGGACGCAGCTACAGAGGCAAGGCAAACTCCGAATAGAGGAGGCCGATCTCGACCGCCATAAGACCGTTTTGGCCATGCTGTCAACTGTCTAATCGCTCATCCTCAACTGTTCATTGAACACTCCTAAAATCCTGCCCTTTTTCCCTGCTAGCAGAGATAATTAACAGGTTTGAAATAAGCTGCTCTGCACAAGCACAGGAGGGAAGATGCAAGCAATTACACGGAGGCGGTTCGGGGCCGCCGCGCTCGCCGGCGTCGTCGCGCTCGCCGGGCTCGCCGGCTGCACCGATGCCGGCAGCTCGACGGGAAGCGCCAGCGGCTCGTCGTCGACAACGACGGCGGCAAGCTCCGACACCCTGCGCGTAGGCGTCCGCGCCGACATCGTGGGCTTCGGCTATCTCAACGAGAAGACCGGCAAGTACTACGGCCTCGAGATCGACATCGCCAACGAGCTGGCAAACCGTCTGGGCTACAAGAACGTCGAGTTCACGACGGTCCTGCCCGACAACCGCAAGGAGATCCTGCTCGAGGGCAAGGTCGACGCGCTCGTCGCCTGCTACTCGATTGCGGAGACGCGCCTGGAGAACTTTGACTTCTCCCCCGCCTACTACGACGACAAGGTTATCGCCGTCGTCCAGAACTCCACGCTGTTCGAGACGATCGACGACCTCAAGGGCTGCACGTTTGGCACCATGAGCGGTGCCAACGCCGCTCCGCTGCTGAGCATCAAGCTCTACGAGATCGGCTTCTCCGATGGCGAGGTCCGCTCGGCCAACGAGGATAACAGCGACGTGCAGTTCGACAGCTGGCGTCTCGTGCAGTACCCCTCCTATCAGGATCTCTCCGATGCGCTCGAGGCGGGCGAGGTCGACACGATGGTGCTCGACGGCGCCATCGCCCAGACCTACATGAACGATGAGCGCCACATTCTCGAGAACTTCGTGGTCGAGGAGCAGTCCTTCGGCGTCGCCACGCAGAAGGGCTCCGAGCTCTCGCCCAAGGTCGCCGATGCCATCCAGGGCATGCTCGACGACGGCACCATCGACACGCTCATCGATAAGTGGGACTAGGAGGCGACACACATGTCCAAAAGACTTACGACCAAGATCACCGCGCTGCTGGTCGTCGTTGCCGCCAGCATCATCGCCATGGGAGCCCTGCTGACCGGCATGCAGGAGTCCCTCACCCACGAGAACTATCGTGAGGAGATGAAGCAGGAGGCCGTCGAGCTCGACCGTCTCCTGGAGGAGGCCGACGAGGAGACCGCTCAGAACACCGAGCAGTTCGACGCCATCTACCAGTCCAAGGCGGCGCAGGTCGCCTATATGGCCCAAAACGATGCCGGCTACGAGCAGACCGACGCCAAGATGGTCGAGCTGCGCGAGCTGCTGGGCGTCGACAATCTGTTCATCACCGACCGCGACGGCAAGGTGCTCGCCAAGTCCGGCGACACGAAGGCCGACTTCACGTACGCGCGCTTCAACGCGCTGCGCGAGACCTTCAACACGCACCAGCCCTCCGCCGCCGTCGAGATCGAGCTGCCCGACCAGGACTGGCTCATGCGCTACTACGCCGACCGCATCGACGACGACACGATGGTGATCGTCGAGCAGAACCCGACCGAGCTGCGCGAGCTCGTCGAGGCCACCGGCTCCACCGCCAGCGTGCTGCGCAACATCTCCATCGGCCAGCACGGCTACGTCTTCGCCGTCTCCGCCAAGGATTACGTCATCACCTATCACCCCAATGAGGACCTTATCGACGCTGACGCCGTCGACGCCGGCCTCAATGTGGCAGACCTTGAAGACGGCAACGTCACCACCATGACGCTTGACGGCGAGGAGCTGTTCTGCAGCGTCGCGCTGAAGGGCGAGACCTACTATGTCTCCGCGGTCCCCGAGACCGACGCCGCCTCGTCCGGCAGCGTCACGGTCGGAGTCATCCTGTTCGCCTTCTTGGCCGTCATCGCCGCGGTCACCCTCTACGGCATCTTCGTCCTGCGCGACGAGGCCCGCCACGACGAGGACGAGGAGGACCGCTATGTCAACCTCGGCCCCGTGCGCTTCAACCGCGCTGTCGCCGGCAAGGCCGCCGTCCTCTCGATCGTCGGCTTCCTCGGCATTCTCATCGTCTCGTTCTACATGCAGACGCTGTTTGCCCTGTCCTCCCAGTCGCTCACCAACAACGAGCGCGTCGACCAGATCGCTTCCACCATCAAGCGCAGCGAGCAGCGCGCCGAGGAGCTGACTGAGCAGTACGGCGAGCGCTACCTCTCTAAGGCTCAGGTCGCCGCCTACATCATCGACAACAACCCCAAGCTCGCCACCCGCACGAAGCTTCAGGAGCTCGCCGGCGCCCTGCAGATCCAGTACGTGTTCACGTTTGACGACCAGGGCGTGATGACGGCGACCAACTCCAACTTCACGAATTTCGTGCTGTCCGAGGATCCCGAGGAGCAGTCCTACGAGTTCCGCAAGCTGCTGCAGGGCGTGGACTACCTCGTCCAGGAGCCGCAGCCCGACGAGGTCTCCGAGGAGCTGCGCCAGTACATAGGCGTGACCACCCACGACAAGAGCGGGCAGCTGACCGGCTTCGTGCAGCTGGGCATCCGTCCGACCCGCCTTGAGAATCTGCTCGAGAGTGTGCAGATCGAAAACGTCCTCGACGGCGTCCAAGCCGGTGTCGACGGGTTCGCGTTTGCCGTCAACAAGTCCGACGGCACCTTCGCCTACTACCCCGACGACAACATGATCGGCAAGAAGGCAGTCGACTGCGGTCTCACCGAGAATCAGCTGAAGGACGACTTCAGCGACTACATCACCATCAACGGCAAGGAGTACTACGCCTCCGCAACCGAGACGAGCGACTACTACGTGTTCGTCGCCGGACCCGAGGGCGCGCTCATGAGCGAGCGCGGGCCGCTGACGATCGCCACCGGCGCCGTCGCCCTGGTCTGCCTCGCCGTCGTGTTCTGCCTGCTCACCCTTGACACCGCCAAGTCTCCTGAGGAGACCGGCACCGAGGAGGAGCCCGAGGCGACCCGCGAGAGCAGGCGCATCGTCAACGTGAACGTCGGCGACCGCACCGTGCGCTCCGAGTCCGCTGCGAGCCGTTGGCTGAACCGTTCCTTCAACTGGAATGAGATGACGCCCGAGCAGAAGGTCGGCAAGGTGCTGCGCTGGTTCGGCAGCGCAGCCGTTCTCATCGTGTTTTTGGCGATCATCTTCAAGGACCAGATCTTTGGCGAGGACTCGCTGTTCTCCTACATCCTCGGCGGTTCGTGGGAGCGCGGCCTCAACATCTTCGCCATCACGGCGAGCCTCATGTTTGCCTGCGAGGCCCTGACCATCTCGGCCATCATCCAGAAGATCCTGCAGATGATCTC
>CASEEY010000090.1 GCA_949287055.1 uncultured Collinsella sp. | reverse complement strand
ATCTGGAGCGCTACAATTGGGACCGTCCGCACAGCGCCTGCGGGGGCCTGCCGCCCATGTCGCGCATCATCGGCGTAAACAACCTATTGGCACGCAACAGCTAGTAGGCCAGGTGCATCCCCGGCGCCTTGAACTCGTGCAGGCGCTTGGCGAAGGCAGCTCGGGCTTGCGGCTCGTATGCCAAATGCACCGAACCCCCCGTCACGTTTTTGAGCAACCACGAGGTGAAATCGGGGTTGAGCGGAAGCAACGGACCGATAATCCAGGTGGCAAACAGGTTGTTGATGCGGAAGCCCTCGAGCTTGCTGCGCTCATCAAGGCCCCAGCCGGCGCGGTCCTCGATAAAGAAGCGTCCTGCGTTGTCGCCGGCGACCTGGGTGAACTGAATCTTAAAGCCCACGACGTCCAGGGGCTCGGCACCCGGGGCGGGCACGAACGAACCGGACTGCACGCACAGGTAGCGTGTAGCGGTATCGCGGGCCACCTCGGCATCGATGATGCCCAGGCCCTCGATGCGCTCGCCGCGCGCATCGGTGATGCGGCGGCAAAGCGTCTCGGGAGCGTTGCCGGTGAACAGCATGAACACGCCGTCGTCGACGAGCTCGGCCAGGCGGTCGCGATAGGGCTTGAGCTGCTCGATCGCCGTGACCTGCTGGCCTTCGGTCATGCCGCACATGACGATGAGGTCGGGGCGGTGCTCGGCAAAATAGGGCACGTCGCCGTGGGAGGTCTCGATAAACGTCGCATCGGGCAGGCAGGCGCGCAGGTACATGACGTTGCCGTTGTCGCCCGCCTGGTTGCCGTACTCCGGGAACAGCACCTCGATGACCGGGGCAGCCGACGATGTCGGGCGCGAGGATGCGCCGCCATCGGACTCGGCCACCGACGGCGAGGCCGGGCCGCCCTGCTCCCCCGCCTCGATGCGGTGGATGAGTCGGCTGCGGCTCTTGTCGACATCGGCGCCGTTGAAGATGTCGTAGGCCCAGAAGATGTTGTCGACGCCGCACGCCAGGTCGACGGCATCGGCCGCCTCGTCGGGCGTCGTGACCATGTAGAGCTTGGTGGGATCGATGCCTGCCAGGCTCAGGCGCAGCAGCAGGTCCTCGTTGGTCACACCCTGCACGATCACCTGCTTGATGGCCGGATCGGTCAGGTACTCGAAGTCGGACTGGTAGTACCAGCCGATGTACTCGGTTGTCGTGGGGCTCTCGGCCTTGTGCGCGTCGGCGAGCATGAGGATGACGATCTTGTCCCCCGGCTCGCGTCGGATGGTGTCAAGCGCCACCGAAGTCGCCGTGCTGTTCTCGCCCTTGGATGCAAGCGCCACCAGACGCTTGCATCCCACTTCCTGCTCAGCGTAGCGCGCGGCGGTCACGTTGATGCCGCGCTCGAGCGACGCGGCGATCGCGGCGGGCGCAAGGCCCATCTCGCGTGCCACGACGGTCGCGGCGAACAGGTTGTACAGGTTGGTGAGGGAATACACGCCGAAGCGGTAGGTGTACTCGGGAAGCCCGTCCGCCGCGTTCTCGCGCACCGTGAACGTATGCGCGTCGCGGTCGACAGCGATGACCTCGTAGGCGGGGTCGGGGTTGGTGAAACCGCACGAAGTGCAGTGCGCATGGCCAAGATGGCGCAGGTGGCAATAGTCGTACTCCAGCTTGCCGCCGCACTCGGGACAGGCGGTGAGGTCGCACACGATCCCCTGCGGGTCAGGGGTGTCCTCGGCCAGCGGACCGAGCGAGAAGTACACGCGGTTGGTGTTCTGCGGCGCCAAGCGGCAGCTGATGAGGTCATCAGCGTTGAGGATAAGCTTGGTCTTAGGCGAGATGTGCTCGCTCATGACCGAGAAGATGAACTCGGGGTTGGCGTTGCGCGCAAACGAATCGCGGTACAGATTGGTAACCAGGATGATCTCGGGCGTGACATCGGGCAGCACGCGGCGGAACGACAGCTCGTCAAGCTCCATGACCGCGGTGTCCTTGCGCTGACGGCCCGAAAGCGTCGCGTTTTTGACGAACGTGCTCTCGATGCCGGTCCTGATGTTGCCGCCCGCGCGGTTATCGATCAGATCGATACCGTTGTCGGCAAGCAGGTCGTTCAGCAGGTTGTTCGTCGTGGTCTTACCGTTGGTGCCCGAGACGAACACGATATGGGCAGGCTTGTCGATATGGTCGAGGAACGCCGGGTCGAACTTCTCGGCGATGACGCCGGGCATCTGACCAGCGTTGCGGCGCAGCAGCTTGAGTCCCGCCACGGCGGCCTTGGCGGCAGCCATGGCCAGATGGAAGCGAGGTCCGCGACGGCCCTGAACGGCAGTGCTCAAGGTTGGCTCCTTTACGTACGAACAGCCAGCCAGGCTGGCAAAACGGTGCAGCTGACCATTATACGGCAGCCATGGATTTGGAGCGCATCCTCAGAATCCCTTCACCCTCTGCTCAAGTGCTCCCCACAATCGGGAGCTCGAGAACCGCCCGGACCTGCCGCAGGAGCCCATGACGATCGCCCGCCATGCCGGAACCCGCCGCAGCAACCCTTTTGCCCGTACAGGCAAGAAACCGCTGAAACCGCGGCAAAATACCGACCTCCGATCGGGAGCCGTCGGCCATTCCCGCCCGCCTCGCGCGCTCGTAATCCTCATCGTGGTCACGAGACAACGATTACTGAAGCATGGCCACCCCTAAAGGCGACCCGCAGCTGCCCGAAGGGCGGCTCACGGCCGCCTGCCGCAAACCAATCCTGCGGAAACACCAGCGGATGGACACCGTCACGCCCACCATGCCCTCCAGATCGTTTCTCTCAGACTCATGAGGGGGTCAAATAATAGGCTAATACGACAATTATCGTTCCCTCGTGACCATCAACGGAAAAACGAACGAATCCGAGGGCCCTCTCCACGCTTGTCGGCCTACCAATGAGGCGGATGGCGGGTCTAAATCGGCATCGGTGTCCGCTGGCGCACCGTTCACTTCGCCAAGGACCGCATCACCGGGGTCGTAGCCATACTTCTCCATCTGCCCGATCACCACGTATGCGCGGTCGATGGCGGCCTGCCAATCCGACGCGAGCGTCTCAGGGGCGTTGGGGATTCCCGCCATCAGGGCGCACGAGAAATCATCCATCTCGCTTGGCGAGCAACCCAGGTAAGCAGGCGCCGCCTGCCCGATGCCCGTATGCCCCAGACCAAAGTACGACGAGTTCACGTACAGCTCGAGAATCTCGCGCTTGTCATAGCGGCTCTCAAGGTCAAACGCCATGAACACCTCGGCAACCTTGCGCGAGAAGCGCTTCTCGCCGGTAAAGAACAGATTCTTGGCGACCTGCTGCGTGATGGTGCTGCCGCCCTCCTCCAAACTCAAGGAACGCAGGTCGTTGACGGCCGCACGGCAGATGCCGATAGGATCAATGCCCGCATGCCCGTAAAAGCGATGGTCCTCGACGGCCACGACGGCATCGAGGTAGCGCTGCGGCAGCTCGTCGACGGTTGTGTACCCCGGCTGGCGCTTCAGCTGCGCAACCGCCTCGGAAATCGACATGCGGTCGAGCGCATCGCGATACATCCCATACCCGCGCCACACGGTCGCGGCTACGAGCAGCAGCACCGCCACGAGTACCACGAGCACCAGGCGTCGCACCGTTTTGGCGAGCATCTCCATCGAGCACCTCCTTAGCGGCTATTGTCCCCCGACAACGAGCGCTCGATAGCTAACGGTTTTGAAAGGTAGGGGCACCGCGAAGCGCTATTCCCACAGTTTGAGCACCGCAGCGGCAACATCGCGTCCCAAGCGTTTGGCAACTAGGTTCGCAATGTCTCCGATTGCCTGGCCGAGCAGGTCGCGCGAATCAGGGTCAAGTTTGTGGGCCACCTCGACGACGCGACGAAGCGATTGCTCCCGGCCCTCAAGGATCTCCCGGGCGTCACGCGCGCCGCTTGCGACGACCGCCTCGCTGACCGCTTCCATGATGCGCTCCAGGCGCTCGTCGTCCACGCTGGCAAGCCATTCGGCGGCAACGTCGTGCAGTACGGCCGACATATCGCCCAAGCCGTCTCGATATCGGAAGTCGTCGCCATCGACCTCCCAGCTGAATACGTCGTGCTGCAATATGCCCGATGCGCGGCTCTCGACCACCCGGGGCTCCACCGGACAATCGAGCATCATGCCGACGATGCTGTCCTGTGGGACAGTGCGGTGGATGCACCCGTCGAGACGCGCGTAGTCCTCATCCGTAAACGTCCCCGGCATAAACCCGGGCGCATCGTGGCACCATATGCGCTCGATGCGCGCGCGGACGCGGTCACTGCAGCTCAATGCCGCAAACAACGCCAAGTTACCGCCCTTGGAGTGTCCGCCTACGTGCAAGCGGGACGGCAACAGGTCCGCAACTTCCTCCAGGTACGCGCAGGCAAGATCCTGGGAGCACACGCGAGGCTTGTAGGCCATGTCCAGGTCTTCGCGCCACCCCGTAAAGGAAGCGTCCGTCCCGCGGAACCCAACGTATGCGAACTCGTCGCGCCACACGAAAGCCATGGCACAAAACTGGGTATGGGAGGCTTCGTCGAACACGCTGCGATAGTGGCACAGCTCAAGATCGCGATAGCGAGGGCTCGACGCAAGCAAGAACAAGCAGCGCTTGAGGTCGCCGGGCACAAGCCCGACAAACATCGTGGCAAAGCGCTCGGTGCGCATCAGATCCGCAAAGCGAGCGGAGGGCGAGCGGCCAGCCAAGAGGACGCCGAGCCTGGCAAAAGCATGGTCTGGCTCGCTGGGCACCATCGGCACGACACCGGCACCGTCTATCAGGCACGCCTGCGAAAGGACAGCCGAATCGAGCGGACAGAACGGCTTCTGGTCAAACGTCGCGAGCTCCGACTCGAGATAATCAAAGAGCGCGGGCATGGCGACCCCCTTGGAATCTGGCACTTGTACGCCTTGTACCCACGAGCGATGTAAAATTACCCTAGGGATTTTTTAACATCCCAGCGTCTACCTGCGGGACCACGATGATTGCAGGTACGCATTCCGTTCGAATGGCCAAGACGGGGATGCGGACATGTTCTTGGGCCGGCTTAGGCCGCCAGCCCGAGCCGCCTCCTGCGGCCCCAGATCGTGTCGTACACTGCCCGCCCTCCGTCCCAATGTAAAGACGTGAAAAAGGGGCGTCGCCCTGCGGAGATATCTCTTTTTCGGACACACGTTTTGTCCGGGCGGGAAGTTTCGTCGCGCAACTTGGAGGGATCGGATCCGATGCTTCACCTGCATCGATGATGCAGGCGGTTACACACTTTTTGTCCTATAACCCGCCTTCTCAGGTTCAAGTCCCTGCGCGGAGCCCGGCATGAAAAAAGGCACCCTTGCAGGTGCCTTCAATCTCAGATGGTGCGGGCGAAAGGACTTGCGCGCGGCCTTCGGCCGCGCCGCCGCCGCGGCGCTTCGCGCCTTGCGCGCTCCGTGGCCAACGGCTCGCGCCGTTGGCTCCGCTCCGCGCCCTGCGGGTTCGATTCCCCGCGCTGGCAACAAAAAGGGCGCCCACCTCGGTGGACGCCCTATCAGATCCTGTGGTGGAGACGAAGGGAATCGAACCCTCGGCCTCTGCCATGCGACGGCAGCGCTCTCCCAGCTGAGCTACGTCCCCAGGACAAGTGATTATGATAGCAAGCTCTCGTTTGCTGTCAACAGGAATCTTGTCAAAAAAGGGCCGCCCCACGCTTCACGAAAATGAACCCACCTCAACAAGGTGGGTGCCCTCATCGTCCGTTCCAGCGTCCTTAACAACGAAGGATACCTGTAGTAGGCACGACTGTGTGGGCTCCCTAAATAAACGCGACGGTTCACCCAGTTGCTCCGCGTGGGGCGGGACACCTTTATATTAGAGCCTGCCGTTCGCATTACCAGTCTTGACTTGTGTCGATGTGTGATGGAAGATGGAAGCACACGCCTGTATTTCAGCTCTTTAAGCGCCTGACCGGCGCTTTTTTCATATGGTAAGGATGCGGAACATGATCATTCGCCTCGCCGCGCAATACGAAGCGTCCTCCGTCGTCGCCCTGTATGAATGCGTCGTAAACGCCATGCGCGACACCCCCTTCGACGCGCGCTGGGATATGGCATTCCACCCCACCGCCGATGGACTGCGCGCAGCCATCGCCGCAGGCAACCTCTTCGTCGCCACAGACGGCGAGCCCTATACGTCCCCGAGGATCTACGGCGCTTTCGTCCTCGATGATGAGCAGGATGCGGGCTACACGCAAGCCTCTTGGCCCGTCGCAGCGTCGGATGACGAGGTCGCGGTCATCCACCTGCTCGCTGTCTCCCCCACCGTCCGCGGCCTGCATATCGGCACCGCGCTCGTGAATGCCGCCGCCCGTATCGCACGCGAGCGCGGCAAGCGCGCCATCCGCCTTGATGTCGTCGCCAACAACGACCCCGCCGTCAATCTGTACCGCAGCTGCGGCTTCGTCGACCTCGATATCTTCACCCTCGACTACGGCGGCGGCCTTGTCATGTCCGCCCACCTCATGGAGCTTGACCTCGTTTCGACCAAAACCGTATGCGGCGCCCGCACGCTTCTGGCGCCGTCGTCACTCGCCTCCTGCGAGCTATGCCCCCGCCGCTGCCATGCCCGCCGCGCCTCGGGTGAGCCGGGCATCTGCGGAGCAGCCGCTTCGCTCAAACTCGCACGCGCCGCCCTGCATCTGTGGGAAGAGCCGCCCATCTCCGGCGATACCGGTTCGGGCACGATCTTCTTCAGCGGCTGCCCCCTCAAGTGCGTCTACTGCCAAAACCATGAGATCTCAACCGGAAACTTCGGTATCGAAGTCGACGCTGACCGCCTTTCCGAGATCATGCTCGAGCTGCAATATCAAGGCGCCCTAAACATCAACCTCGTGACGGCGACCCACTACGCGCATCTGCTGCCTGCAGCCGTCGAAGCCGCCCGGGCGCGCGGGCTCTTCGTTCCCATCGTGTACAACACAGGCGGCTACGAGCGTGAACGTGCCGTGCGCGAGCTCGAGGGCATCGTGGATGTCTGGCTCACCGACTTCAAGTACGCCGACGCCGCGCTCGCGCGCGACCTCTCGCACGTCGCGGACTACCCCGATCGCGCCGCACGCGCCCTCGCCCGGATGGTCGCACAGGTCGATCGGCGCGGCGGCATCATGTACGACGGCGACGGCACCATGCAGCAGGGCATCATCGTGCGCCACCTCGTGCTGCCAGGCCATGCGGACGACTCGTGCCGCGTGCTTGACCTCATCTGGGATATCGCAGGCGACATACCGATTTCCGTCATGAATCAGTACACGCCCAACAACGCCATGCGCGCCGCGGGCGGCGAGCTCGCGCGCGCCGTCACGGATGAGGAGTACGAGCAGGTGCTCGACCATGCAGACGAACTGGGATTCACGACGATGTTCTGGCAGGAGGGCGGCGCGGTGAGCGAGAGCTTCACCCCGGCGTTCGATACCACCGGCGTGCTCGCCGCAGCGGATGGTCCGATCCTCCCCCGTCAGTAGCGCGGAGTCG
>CASEEY010000089.1 GCA_949287055.1 uncultured Collinsella sp. | reverse complement strand
AAAAAAGCTCGGATGAACCGAGCTTTGAAAAGTCTTGGTCGCGGGGGCAGGATTTGAACCTACGACCTCCGGGTTATGAGCCCGGCGAGCTACCAGACTGCTCCACCCCGCAATGTCTGGATGCGCCTTTGCGCAAGAAGATATATTACGAACGGACGGCTGCGATTGCAAGACCGGCGTGAGCTGCGTGCGTGATTCCACATTTGAGACACAATCGACAGGACGCCGGGGTGTTTACAATGAAGGGCAGCTGTTCTGACACCGTACAGGGGGCCCGACATGATCCTTGCCGTGGATATGGGAAACACGCAGACCGCCCTCGGCCTGTTTGATGGCGCCGAGCTCGTCCGCTCGTGGCGCATGCCCACCGACTGCACGTTCACCAAAGACGAGATCAACGTGCGCCTGCAGGGCTACTTCCGCATGTACGGGCTCGCCCTCGCCTGCGTGGACGCCATCGTGTTCGCCGGCGTGGTCCCGCAGCTCACGCGCGAGTGGAACGGCGTGGCCGACCAACTCCAGGCTGAGCTCGTGATCGTCGGGCGCGACACGGCGGATGTCACCCCCGTTCGCGCGCAGAATCCCGCCGAGGTCGGTGCGGACCGCATCGCCAACGCGGTCGCCGCCGCCACGTTCTACGGCTCCCCGTCCATCGTGGTCGATTTCGGCACCGCCACCAACATCGATGTCGTGGATGCCGAGGGCTACTACATCGGCGGCGCCATCGCGCCGGGCATCCGCATCTCCATGGACGCGCTCATCGCCCGCGCCGCGCGCCTCGCCAGCGTGCCGCTCGAGGCGCCAGCGCACGCCATCGGCCGCAACACGGTGGAAGCGGTCCAAAACGGTATGGTCACGGGAACCGCCGCCATGGCCGAAGGTCTGGTCGCCCGTATCAAAGCCGAGCTGCAGGACTCCGACGCGCGCGTGATCGCCACGGGCGGCCTCGCGGGCATCGTGGCGGAAGCGACCGATGTCTTCGATGTGATCGACGGCCAGCTCACCCTGCGCGGCATCAACGAGATCTATCGCCGGCTCCAGCACAACGAGAAGTAGCGGACGGCACGCGCGGGAAAAAAGTGCCTGTCCCCATTTTCCCATTTTCCCGAGAAGCTACAGGTCGCGCAGGCTCACGGCCTCCGACGGATAGGTCTGCTCGCCGGCCGACGTCATGACGCACGCGCGTCCCCACATGTCCAGCCCCGCGAACACGCCGGTGTTCATCACCTGACCTGTGGGCGACAGCACCGCCACCTGATGGCCAAGCATGGGCACCATGTCGAAATACTCCGCAAGGATCGGCGCCAGGGGTCCTGCCGCCGCCGATCCGGCGCGCACGGCCGCGGCCCACGCGTCCACGCGGGCGACGACGGCGTCGCGCAGGCACTCGGCCAGCGCGGGCAGACCGGGCGCGTCCGCATCGGCGCCCAGCAGCTCCTCGAGCGAGATGGGGCCCAGAGCCTGCGGCGACATCGCATCGGCCGCAATATGCTTCTCCACCTGCACGGGCTGCACGTTGACGCCCATGCCGACAACCGCAAACGGCCCCTCGGCGCTGGAGCGCGCCTCCACGAGGATGCCCACGAGCTTGCGATCGAACGCGCCGTTCTGCGCATCGATGCGCGCCACGATGTCGTTGGGCCACTTGATGCCCACATGGCCCGCAAGCCCGATCTGGTGCAGAGCATCCATGACGCCCATGGCGCACACCGCGGGCAGGGCGATCAGATGCTGCATGGGAACGCCGGGGCGAAGCACCACCGACAGATACAGACTTCCCGTCGGCGAGGCCCACGCATGTCCGCGACGGCCGCGGCCCGACGTCTGACGGCCGGCACTGATCGCCCAGCCGTGCGCCGCCCCTTCGCGCGCGGCATCGATCGCCACGTCGTTGGTCGATCCGACCTCCGGCACAAAACGCACGGGATCAAGCGCGCCGGCGCCCATCGCCATGCCCTCCATTACAGCGCCCCCAGCTCACGGGTCACATGTCCGACACGGTCCTCCGGCTCGCGCACGTCAACGCCCTCATAGCGGAAGAAGCGCGCCGGGTCGTGCATGAGGTCCTCGAGCGGAACGAGCACGAAGCCGCGTTCGCCCAGCTTGGGATGGGGCAGGCGCAGCTTATCGCCACCGTGCACCTCGCCGTCCATCCACAGCAGGTCGCAGTCGAGCGTACGCGGTCCGTTGGGGCGGGCGCTCTTGGTGCGGTTGCGGCCGAGCTTGTCCTCGATCTTCATAAGCTCGTCGAGCAGGATGAGCGGGGCGAGTTCGGTGCGAATCTCGATCACCGCGTTGGCGAAGGGCTCCTGGCGCTCCTCATAGGCCGGCTCGCTTTCGTAGATGCGCGAGCAGTTGGACACGCAGGTGAGGGGAATCTCGGCGATCAGGTCCTTGGCCGCGCGGATGTTGTCCATGCGGCGGCCGAGGTTGGATCCGAGCGCCACGAAAGCGCGGCGCGGCTGCGGGCGCGCGACGGCCCAGTACGCGTTGAGGAACTGGGCGAACCCGGCAACGTCGTGCACGCGCACCACGTTGGCACCGGCCTGGATGGCACCCAGGCACACGCCGAACGTCGCCGCATCGCGGTCGGCCGCCTCCTCGACACCGGACACGGCGCCGACAAAGCGCTTACGCGAGACCGCGCACATGAGCGGATAGCCCAGCGAGGCCATCTTGGCGGTCTCGCGCTGGATGACGATGTCCTCGTTCGCCGTCTTGCCAAAACCGGCGCCCGGATCGATGCAGATGCGCTCGCGTGCGACGCCCGCGTGCATGAGGGCACGCGCCTGGTCGGAAAGGAACCCCATGACGCGGCGCATGATGGGGGCCGAGTCGGGCAGGGTGAAGCGGCGCAGCTGCGAGGTGCTCACATAGGCCTCCTCGCGCTTGGCCGAGCGCGCCATGATGGCAGCGAGGTTGTCCTGCTGGGTGAGCTCCGCCGTGCCCTCGGAAGCCGCGTCCGCGGCATGCGCCTCAGCGTGCGCGCTCTCGGACAGCTGCGCGTCGTCCTTTGCGACATCGGCGTCCTCGTCCTTCGTCACGCGGGGCTCGGACCCCGCCGCAGCCGAGCCGGTCGGCAGGTCGCCAAACGGCAGCTGGGGTTGGATCAGGCCACCACCCAGACGCAGGGCACCCTGAGCACGGCCCCGGCGCTTTGTACCCGCAGCGCTCTCGGCAGCCGCAGCGGCGGCAGCGCGGGCCTTCTCGGCCACGAATGCCGCGGCGGAGGTGTCGAGCTGCACGGCCTTGTGCGCACGCGCAGGCTCGGTGAGCTCGCCTGCGTGCACGACGATGACGCCGCACGTGCCGTTCTTCACGAACTCGACCATCTTGGGATCGGTGAAGCCCGTCACGTCGTTGACGATCGAGGCGCCCACGCGGACCGCCGCCTTGGCGACCTCGACATGGCGCGTGTCGATCGACACGATGGCGCCGCGCTGCGCGAGCGCACGGATGACCGGAAGCACGCGCTTGGCCTCCTCGTCGGGCGTGACCGGGGTGAACCCGGGGCGCGTCGACTCGCCGCCCACGTCGATGATGTCGGCACCGGCGTCGAGCATGGCCACGCCGTGCGCGATCGCCGCATCGACATCCAGGTGCTCACCGCCGTCGCTGAACGAATCGGGCGTCACGTTGAGCACGCCCATGATGCGCGGGCGGTCGAATTTGAGCTCGAACTTCCCGCAGCGCCAGGTTTTGGATTCGTGAGCCATGGGGATCCTTTCGCTGAGCCGACGACGTGCAAGTCCATCTATTGTATCCACTCGCGCACGACCTCACCCACCCGTCACGCGACGGGGACAAAAAGACAAGAGTCCGCGCGACGGGTCCGAGCCATCAGATGCAGCTCGCGGCTCAGAAGCGGAACGCCTCGGCGATGTCGCAGGAGATGAGCACGTCGGCATGGGCATCCTGGGGCGTCGGGTCGCGGTTGATGATGACCAGGCGCTCCCCGGCGAAGTACTGCGTCAGGCCGGCAGCGGGAAACACGACGAGCGACGTGCCGCCGATGATGAGCATGTCCGCGCTCGCGATATCCTCGATCGCGCCGGCGATCACGCTCTCGCTGAGCGGCTCCTCGTACAGCACCACGTCGGGCTTGATGGCTCCGCCGCACGCGGGGCACACCGGAACGCCGCGCTCGTCCTCGTGCTCGCGCGCACAGATCCACGCGGCATCGTACACGGCGCCGCAGGACTGGCAGATGTTGCGATGGACCGATCCGTGCAGCTCCCATACGCGCTGGGAGCCGGCCATCTGATGAAGGCCGTCGATGTTCTGCGTGACCACCGAGAGCAGCGAACCGGCGCGCTCGAGCTCGGCGAGCTTGATGTGCGCCTGATTGGGGCGCGCGGAGGGCGCGATCATCTTCTTGCGGTAGAACTCGAAGAACCCCGCCGGGTGGCTGCGGTAGAAGCTGTGCGAGAGCATGACCTCGGGCGGATAGTCGAACTGCTGGCGGTACAGGCCGTCCTCGCTGCGGAAGTCGGGGATGCCGCTGGCGGTCGACACGCCCGCGCCGCCGAAGAAAACGACGCGCTTATGGCTTGCGAACAGCTCCGACAGCACGTGGGAGGCCTCGCGCGGCTCGGTGATGGGCGAAGATGCGGCCATGTCTACTCCTTTCCCGCACCCTGCATATGCGAGCGCGGCCGCATCGCGACCGCGCTTCATGCCTGCAAGCAAGGATGCTTGGCGTTGAATCTATCGACGGCGATGCTTGCCGAACAGCCCCGTTGACTCCTCGTCGTCCAAATCGTCAAGGGTGTCGCGACCGGCACCGAAGTCGACCCACTCGATCTCGGCGACCTCGGCGTCGGGGGTGGAGGGCCGGTCAGCGGTCGTCTGCTCGTCGACCTTCGTATCGACCGGCTCGTCCGCCTCGTCCGCGCCCTCGGGCTCCGCATCGGCCTCGGACGTCACTGTGTCGTCTGCGTCTCCCTCGGGCTCGTCGAGCTCAAGGGCATCGAGCGCGTCTTCGGGATCGGCATCCTCCCAGGCAAACGAGGTGATGGGGCCCAGGTCGACGGCGTCGTCGGCCTCGATCTCGACGACCGCGGTGCGGGCCGGGACTTCGGCGGCAGTAGCAGCGGCAGCAGCGTCATCGTCGTCGGCAGCGCCCTCGGAATCGGAAGCGGCGTCCTCGGTAGGCGCGTCCTCTTCAGCGCGCGGCATCGCGGTGCGCGCGACCTTGGGCAGCGGCGTGGACCCCACATCGCCGCGGGGGCTCGGCTCAGGCGCGGGCTGGAAGGGCGGCTCGTCCTCATCGGCGGCATCCGCAGGCTCATCGCTCGCAGCGTCGGCGCCTTCCGCCGTATCGTCGGCGGCGTCCCCAGCCTCATCGGAGTCCCGGTCGGCAAGCTCACCGGTATCGGCAGAGCCTTCGTCGTCCACCTCGTCGCTCGCGGCATCCGTCTCGTCGGCCCTCTCGTCATCAGCGTCCGCAGCGGGAGCGACCGGGCTCTTGCGGGTGGTCGAGGACCCCAGCACCTCGGGCTTGACGACGAAGACGCCGATGCCGGCGCTCACCAGGGCAAGAACGCCGAAGAACAGGTTGAGGCCGCCCACGATGCCGCCGCCGAAGGCGCTGTCGGGGTACCCGAAGTTGCCGCTGGCCATGCCCGCGAGAACGCCGATCACCATGACGATGGCGGCGATGCAGAAGCTTACGATCTTGGAGGGGTCATACGTCGCACGCATGCCCAGCAGGCCCGCGGCGAGCGCAAGCACGAACATGACGAGCGCGTAGACGATGGTCACCACGGTTCCCATCTGCTCGCCCTCGAAGAACACCGCGCCCAGCACGGCGTAGTTGGCCCCCGCGACCGCGAGGTAGATGAGGCTCGCCACCAACAGGATGCCCGAGGCCACTTTCAGAAGCGTGAGGCACCCGTCCGGCCAACGGTTCTGGCCACCTTCTCTATCCGGCATGCTATCTATCCTTTTCCCATGCAGTGGCGCCATCGGGCATTCCAGCCGCGCGCCGCAACGAAACCATTTCGCAAGCTCTCATATTATACGAGGTCGAGCGGTCCCTTGGCACGCAATTCGGCCCGGATGCGCAGCGGAAACAGCGCGCGGACAGTTTGAGCGACACCCCCCGTTTTCCTGCAGGTTCTTTAGCGGGTCGGCGCATGCGCCCGCGCTGTTGCGCAACAGGATGTCCGCCTTGCCCGCTCCGAAGCCCTATTGGCTCAACCGCATGTTGAATACCGGGCGAATCGCCGGTGCAAAAAAGACCGCTCGAATGTACTACCATGGGTGGACGCGCCCGCGCCGCCAGGCGGCCTGCGGCGCGCACGATCGACCACCGCACGCAACCGAGGAGCTGCCATGGGCGCTACCCGCACGTACACATTCGCATCCTGGAACGTCAACGGCCTGCGCGCCGTCCTCAAGAAGGACCCGAGCTTCATCGAAATCGCCCGCGAGCTCGACGCCGACATCCTTGCGCTGCAGGAAACCAAGCTGCAGGAGGGCCAAGTCGAGCTCGATCTGCCCGGCTACCACCAAACCTGGAGCTACGCCGCACGCAAGGGCTACTCGGGCACGGCGGTGTTCTCGCGCGAGGAGCCGCTGTCGGTGCGGCGCGCGGACAGCCTGCTGCCCTACGCCGAGGGCGACCTGGTCGCCGCAGCGGTCGACGAGGGCCGCGTGTGCGCGCTGGAGTTTGACGGCTTCTGGTTCGTGGACGTCTACACGCCCAACGCCCAGGACGGGCTGGCGCGCATCGACGTGCGCATGGCGTGGGACGACGCCTACCGTGCGTTTCTGCGCGGCCTTGAGGACGAGACCGGCAAGCCGGTCGTCACCTGCGGAGACTTCAATGTGGCCCACGAGGAGATCGACCTCAAGAACCCCAAGAGCAACCGTGGCAACGCCGGCTTCTCGGATGAGGAGCGCGGCAAGTTCGGCGAGCTGCTCGCGGCGGGCTACACCGACACGTTCCGCCTGCTGCACCCCGACGAGACGGGCGCCTACAGCTGGTGGAGCTACCGTTTCAACGCGCGCAAGAACAACGCCGGTTGGCGCATCGACTACTTCCTGGTAAGCGACGCGATCGCCGACCGCGTGCGCGCAGCCGGCATACGCAGCGACATCTTCGGATCGGACCACTGCCCGGTCGAGCTTGCCATAGAGCTGTAGGCCCGAAGGACCCGCCGTAAACGACGGCCCGTCTTAGGCCACGGCACCGCCCAGCAGCGCCTCGGCCGCCTCGAGCTGCTCGGCCGTGCCCATCAGGCCCACCGTGTCGCCCGGCAGCAGGACCGTCGTCGCATCCAAAAACACCTCGAGCTCGCCCGCGCGACGCAGCGCGACGGCGTTCGCCCCGGTGCGGGCGCGCAGATCGAGCCCGGCCAGACTGCACCCGGCCATGGGACAGCCCTCCCCCACCGTGATCCAGTGGAGCTCCAACTCGGACAGGGAGGCGACCAGATGCCCGAAGGCGCGCTGGCGCTCCACGCGACCGTCGTCTCCTAAGGCCTCGTAGCCGCTTGCACGCAGGTCGTCGGCGTAGTTTTGAATCTGCCGCGGACGGTAGCCCAGATCGAGCAGCGTGTGGCGCATAAGCTCGATACCGCCTTCGAGCTCGGGGCGGACCAGGTCGTCCACACCCGCGTCCACGAGGGCCTCT
>CASEEY010000088.1 GCA_949287055.1 uncultured Collinsella sp. | reverse complement strand
TCGAGCGTACGCGCGACCTCACGCAGCGCGCGGTCGGTGCAGCCGGCCTTGCGCGGGCTGCCGTTGACGAGCATGACCTTCATGTCGATCCCTCCTCATGTGCTTTCCGCGGCCGCTGCCGGCGGGAAAGTTCGTTCATGCCGGCAGCGGCTTAATGCGCGACCTCGTTGCGCAGGGGCTCGCCGGCGGCCAGGTGCCGCAGGTTCTCCGCGGCGATCGCGGCGATGTTGTCGAGCACGGTGTACAGGTGGAACTGGCCGGCCACGTGCGGGGTGATGAACAGGTTAACAGGTTGGGCGCGTCCCACAGCGGGCTGTCGGCGGGCAGGGGCTCGGGCGTCGTCACGTCGATGGCGGCACCGGCGAGCTTGGTGCTCTCGAGCGCGGCGATCAGGTCGTCCTGCACGACGAGGTCGCCACGGCCGCCGTTGACGAAGTAGCAGCCCTGCTTGCACGCATCGAAGAACTTCTTGTCCGCCAAGCCGCGCGTCGCATCAGAGCTCGGCAGGAAGGACACGACGACGTCGGCGTCGGGCAGCAGGTCGAACAGCTCGTCCATCGTACGCATGGCCTCGAAGCCCTCGGGCACCTCGCCCACATGGCGACGCAGACCGCACACGTGCGCTCCCATGGCCGAGCAAAGACGTGCGAAATGCGTGCCGATGTCGCCTGCGCCCAGCACGAGCACGCGCGTGTTCGCGAGCGTGGTGACCGGACCGCGGTCGGTCCATTCGTGTGCGCGCTGGTCGTCGCGATAGCCGATCAGGCGCTTCATGAGCGTGAGCAGCATGGCGAACATGTGCTCGGATACGGCCTGGCCGTAGGCGCCGACGGCGCAGGTGAGTTTGACGTCGGCGGGAACCGTCCCCGCGGGGTTGACGTAGTTGTCGTAGCCCGCCGAGTTGAGCTGCAAAAGCTTGAGGTTGCGCGCCGCGGGCAGACGGTCGGGCGCCAAGCTGCCGATGATGGCGTCTGCGGTCTCGATCTGCTCGTCGGTCACGTCGGCCTTGGTGGTATAGACGAACTCGGCATCTGGCGCGCCCGCTTCGAGGGTCGCGCGCTGTCCGTCGTGGAAGGGAAGAAGGACCAGGACGTTCATGGGGTCTCCGTTCGGATCGGTGCAGATGATCGCGCGCCGCGTGCCGTGCGCGCCGTATCAGTATAGCGCTCGGAACAAGGCGTCCGATATGGTCCGAAGCCCATCGATCGTCCGGCGCGCCCGCGCCGATAGCGGCGATCAGCCGAGCAGCTCCAGCGTGTCGGCGGCCATGGCCTCGATCGTCATGCCGTTGCGCGCGAGGAGCGCCTCGGGATCGTAGCGATCCGGGAATCCTGCGTGCACGCCGTGGCAGCGCACGCGCACGTCGCACGGTCCCAGATAGCGCGCGACCTTCTCGCCCCAGCCGCCCTCGAGCACGCCGTCCTCGAGGGTCACGATGAGCCGATGCGTGCATGCGAGCTCGTCGAGCAGGTCGCGGTCGAGCTCGTTGATGAAGCGCGGGTTCACGAGCGTGGCGCGGATGCCGGCGCGGCGTTCGAGCTCGTCGGCGAGCAGCATGCCCTTTCCGAAGAAATCGCCGAGCGCCATGATCACGACGTCGGAGCCCTCGCGCACCACCTGGTAGGAGGCGGATGCGTAGTCGCGCATCACCGTGCAGGGTGCGGCGAGGTCGGCGCCCTCGGGCATGCCGGCGGCCTCGGCCGCGGCGACCGGCACGCGGATCGCGACGGGCATCTCGCGCTGGCCGAGCGACCAATCGAGCATGGCGAGGTACTCCTCGGCGCCGGTGGGGGCGAGGTAGCGCAGGCCGGGCATGTCGCCGAGCATGGCGATGTCGAAAAAGCCCAGATGCGTCTGGTCGGTGTTGCCGTACACGGACGAACCGTAGACGAGGATCGTGGCGGGTGCGGCATTGAGGCACAGATCGTGCCACAACTCGTCGTAGGCGCGCTGCAAAAACGTGCCGTACAGGCCGAGCACCGGCTTGGCGCCCGCCGCGGCGAGTGCGGTCGCGTACGTGACGGCGTGTTCCTCCGCGATGCCCACGTCCACGAATTGCGGACCCGCGGCGGCCCGGCGTTCGGGCGTGAAGCCCATGATGTAGGGGGTCGCGGCGTTCACGGCGACGATGGAGCGGTCGCGCTCCATGCGGGGGATCAGGTGGGTGGCGGTGAGCTCGGCGTAGTCGACGTGCGCGGGTCTGTGGGCGGCCGACTTGGCGCCGGTCTCGATATCGAAGGGGCCCACGTGGTGCCAGGCCTCGGGGTCGGCCTCGGCGGGCGCGAATCCCATGCCCTTGACGGTATGCACGTGGAGCACGACCGGATGCTCGCAGCCGCGCAGCTCGGTGAGGGCGTCCACCAGGGCGAGCACGTCGTTGCCCGCCTCGAGGTAGCGGTAGTCGAGCCCGAGGGCGCAAAAGAAGTTGTTCGCGGCGCGGCCCTGCGTGGCGCGCAGCTCGGCGAGGTTGCGGTACAGGCCGCCGTGGTTCTCGGCGATGGACTGGTCGTTGTCGTTGATGACGATGATCAGGCCGCCGTCCAGCTCCGCGGCGTTGTCGAGCCCCTCGAACGCGAGGCCGCCCGAAAGCGACCCGTCGCCGATCACGGAGACGACGTCGTAGCTCGCGCCCATGAGGTCGCGCGCATGCGCGAGGCCGACGCCCAGACCGATGGAGGTGGACGTGTGGCCCATGGCGAACAGGTCGTGCTCGGATTCGAGCGGGTTGGCGAAGCCCGAGGCGTCGTGGTAATGCGCCGGATCGATGAAGCTCTGCGCGCGGCCGGTCAGCGCCTTGTGCGCGTAGATCTGGTGCGAGACGTCGAAGACGATCTTGTCATGCGGGGAGTCGAACACCCGGTGCAAGGCGACGGTGAGTTCGATGACGCCGAGGTTGGGGGCGATGTGGCCGCCCACGCTCGCGGACGACTCGAGCAGCGCCTGGCGGATCTCCCGGCACAGGTCGGGGAGAGCGTCGCGATCGAGATGCTTGATATCGGCTGGTGATGCGATATGCGAAAGATACATCTGCGCGCCCCTCCCTTCGATGTCCGCTCGGCTTGCATCGAACGCGCTTGCGTAACCAATCCAGTGTCTCACACTTTTCCGCGGGATGCGTGGCGTCTGTGTGAGTGTCTCGACGTCGTCGGTGGCCGGAATCGTCATCTACGCCGATGAGCGGCGGCAAACGCGGCGCCGTCGCCCTCGTGTTGATTACGTGAGCGTGCAGTCGGCCGTCCGAGCGCCCCGGCTAGCCTACGACAAGCTGGGCCAGCTTGATCATGGGTCAGTTGGGGACGTGTTCCGTCCAACCTATTTTGGGTTGGTTGGGGACGTGTTCCGTTCAACCCTTTTTTGGGTTGGTTGGGGACGTGTTCCGTTCAACCCATTGGATTGCAGAAGTGCTACGGTTTCTTTTCCGCACGGTGGATTTCGGTGACGAGCGCACCCCACGTCGCATCGATGTGGGACGATTCCCTCGAGCGCATATGCG
This sequence comes from uncultured Collinsella sp., assembly GCA_949287055.1. GTDB lineage: Bacteria > Actinomycetota > Coriobacteriia > Coriobacteriales > Coriobacteriaceae > Collinsella. The sequence continues at coordinate 4,475 of CASEEY010000088.1, read as the reverse complement.
CCCACCGGAGCTGAGGATTGCGGAGGCGATCATCATGGGATACATCCGACAGACTGGCGACGTTGCCGCAGTGGACGCGCAACCCGCCTGGCAGCCGAGGGGAATCGAGCTTCCCGCACGTCGTCGCGACGAGCGTCGCGAGGAGCGTGACGCCGCGGCGCCGTCCATGGCATATCTCTGGTCGATGTCGATCTTGGCCGACCAGGGACTCTCTCAGATGAGCATGTGAAAAACGGTAGACGTTATTTCACGCTATTTGAGGAAGCCGCCCCCGCGGAACATGAAGCCGGCGCTGCGCTCGAACTTGAGGTAGGCGTCGGTCTTGTGCGACTTGAGGGTGATGAGGCACAAGGGGATCTTGACCGTCTGCGCGGGATCGATGCTCACGAGCGTCATGTAGTCCTGCACGATTTGCGAGAACGGCAGGTAGGCGGCGAAGGCGACGCCGTTGCGTTCGGTGAAGAAGGCATCGATCTCGCTGTCGGGCGTCTCGGGCGTGAACATGGCCTTGGGCGACTTGAGGCCGCGCTCGCGGTACATCACGTGGATGGAGCGGTTGAACTCGTCGTAGGTCTCGGACCAGACCACCGGATAGGGGCGCATGTCCTCGAGCGTCACGAAGCCCTTGCGCGCCAAGGGGTTCGTCTTGGCGACGGCGATGCCGGTGGGCAGGCTGCCGATCTTGAACATGTCGGTGTCGGGGCTCGTGTACTCGCCGAGCGTGCAGGCGACGTCGATCTCGCCGCGGCGGAGTGCCTCGATGGCCTCGCGGCCGCCGGTCACGATGATGCTCACCTTCATCTTGAGGTGCGCGCTCGTGAACTTCTCGAGGTTGGTGATGAAGCTCTGGCGGTTGGCGAACTCGGGGGAGCACAGGGCGATGAGCATGGTATCGGGATCTTTGTCCGTGGGGAAGCATCGGACAAAGTCATCGAGCTCGTCGAAGGCGGCGAGCGCCTTGCGCGCGTGATCGTAGAAGCCCTGGCCGATCGCCGTGGGCTTGACGCCGTGGTTGCCGCGGACGAGCAGGCGGGCGCCGAGCTCGCTTTCGAGCTCGGAGATGGCCTTGGAGACGGCCTGCACCGTCACGAACTGGCGCTTCGCCGCAGCGGAAAGCGATCCGCCCTCCAGTGCGAACACGAAGTATCGAATCTGTCGTATATCCATGATCACCGTGCGTTTCGAATGTGCGACGGAGTATCCGTCTGGTCATACACAATAACAATATGATGAATGCATACTGTTCGGCTAGCCGTTTTGCGGGTATTCAACCACATGTAGAAGTGGGCCGCCCACTCGTGAGGGGGTGGAAAAGAGCAGGTCAAAGGCCGTGTGTTTCAGGCAGCTCGAAGCTCATGGCGATATCCGAGGATAGGTATCGGTCCGACCGCTCTGTGGGTACCATCTTGACATGTTGCTGATACGGACCCGCGATGCCGTTCCGTGCGTTCGGGAGGCGTTCGCGGTGTGCGTTGGATAGTGGAGGAGGTCGGTATGATCGATACCGAAATGATGCGCGCGCTCGCGTGGGCAGCCGTCGGGTGCGGGTTCACGTGGCTCATGACGAGCGCCGGGTCGGCCGTGGTGTTCTTTTTCCGCAGCGAGCGCAAGCTCATGCACCATATCTTCTTGGGGTTCGCCGCCGGTGTGATGATCGCCGCGTCCGTGTGGTCGCTGCTCAATCCCGCCATCGAGCAGGCCGAGGAGCTCGGGCAGATAGGGTGGATCCCGGCGGCGGGCGGCTTTTTGCTCGGCGTCGCCTTCTTGGTGCTGCTCGACTCGCTGTTGCCGCACCTGCACGCCGGCGCTGCCGAGCCCGAGGGCGTTCCGAGCGGTTGGAAGCGCACGACGCTGCTCGTGTCCGCCGTGACCCTGCACAACATCCCGGAGGGCATGAGTGTGGGCCTGCTGTTCGCGATGGCGGCGCAAAACGCCGGCGCGGCAGGTGACGCCTATCTGGGCATGGCCGTCGCGCTCGCCGTGGGCATCGGTCTGCAGAATTTCCCTGAAGGCGCGGCGGTCTCGCTGCCGCTCGCGCGCGAGGGGCTTTCCCGTCGGCGGGCGTTTGCCATGGGCAGCCTGTCGGGCATCGTGGAGCCGATCTTCGGCGTGCTCGTCGTGCTCGTGTCCGGCTGGATCCAGCCGTTCATGCCCTGGCTGCTGTCGTTTGCCGCCGGCGCCATGATCTATGTGGTGGTCGAGGAGCTGATCCCCGAGGCGCATCTGGGCGAGCATTCCAACGTCGGCACCTTCGGCGTCATCGCGGGTTTCGTCATCATGATGGTCCTCGACGTCGCGTTAGGTTGATCCGTCCCCGCGACTTGCTGAGATGCCAGGCCTCGCCCTTCATTCGGTCGGTCGCCGCACATCAGGCGTGCTCCCTTCTCTTTCGGGGCGAACTCGGGCGTCTCAGCAAGTCGACTCCGTTGTGGGAAAATGGGGACTGGCCCCATTTTCGGCATTTTCCATTGATGGGAAGGTAGTTGTGATCAAGCTGTTCGCCAGCGACCTGGACGGGACGCTGCTCAACGCGTTTCATAAGGTCGACCGCACGATCGCCGATGCGATCCGCGAGGTGACCGATGCCGGGGCGCATGTGGTGCTCGCGACGGGGCGCACCTTGCTATCCGGCTCCGAGATGGGCTTCGGTGACCTGCCGGTCGAGGTCTGCGGGGCAAACGGCGCCATCATCGCGGGTCGGACCGGGGTGCTCAAGACGTTTACGGTTCGTCCCGAGCTGCTCGAGCTGCTGATCCCCGCCTTTCCGGGCATCTGCTTTGAGTGCATCTCGCTCGACGGAATGTTTGCGAGCGCATCGGCCGAGCTGCGCGAGGCGGGATTCGCCGCCGATCCCCCGTGGCGTCGCGTCGCGTTGCGCGGCATGCGACGCCTGCAGGCCCAAAGCATCCAGTTCAACGTGCCGCTCGCGCAGATCCTTGAGCACGAGATCTGCAAGGTCAACTGCCGCGTTGCCGATGCGGGGCTTGCCGCGGAGCTCAAGGCGTTCATCGCCGAGCATGCCGATCTGGTGGTGAACGCCCCCTTCTCGCCGGTGATGTTCGAGATGACCGACCCCGCCGTCAACAAGGGTGCCTCGATTGCGTGGCTCGCTCGGCATCTCGGTATTCGCGAGGACGAGGTCGCGGTCTACGGTGACGGCGGCAACGACATCGCCATGCTCGAGCGCTTCGATCACTCATACGCGACCGCCAACGGCAGCGCCGCCGCCAAGCGCGCCGCGGGAAACGTCATCGGCCGCTGCGCCTTCCACGCGGTCCCGCGCCACATGGTCGCCACCGTCCGCAACCAGGCGTAGCCGACAAGCTGGGACAAGATGGTGCCGGGTTCAATCTTGTCGGGGTTCAATCTTGTCGCCAAGAGCGCGTGGTATACTGTCGTACAACTTGTACGAACAACTTGCGTATGATGGGGGTCATGATGATCCGCGCAGACCGCGAAATCGCCGACCGCACTGAGCAACTTGCCATCATGGACGCCTGCGATGTATGCCGCGTGGCGCTCAACGGCGCGGATGGCTTTCCCTACATCGTGCCGCTTAACTTTGGTGTGGACGTCGAGGGCGACCAGGTGTACCTCTATTTCCATAGCGCCAATCGGGGCGAAAAGCTCGACCTCATTGCTCGCGACGCCCGTGCATCCTTCGAGATGGATTGCGACCACAACTTCATCTTCTACGACGACCGTATGAGCTGCACCATGGGCTATCGCAGCGTGATCGGGCAGGGAACGGTCGAGATCGTGCCCGACGACCAGAAGATCCGCGGCCTGGAGGTGCTCATGCGCCACTACCATGCCGAGGACTTTCCGTGGAGCAAAAAGCTCGTGCCGGTCACCACGGTCTGGCGTCTCAGGGTCGAGCGCATGTGCGGCAAGTTCCGGGATAACGTGCATCCCGGCGAATCCCGCTGGATCCCACAAGCGGGCTGGAACGGGCGCGAACGAATCTAGCCGATGCGTCCCCGGTACTGAGCGATGATGTCGGCAAGGGAGATCGAAGCCATGGCACGCTCGGCGGCGTGTTGCACATCAGCGAACCGTTCGCCGATCACGAGCTGCACGTTCACGCCGACGCCGCATGCGGGGTTCGTATGGGCGTCGAGATGGAGAAGCGGCTTGTCGCCCTCGACGGCGCGGTAGACATCGAGCATGGTGATGCGTTCGGGCTTCCGCGCGAGCTCGGGGCGCGCGTGTCCGGTAACGGAGGTGAGGAGGCCCGCGCGGCGCAGCCTTCCCATCATCTGCCGCACAGAGCTCGCATTGCCGGCAAGGCTTTTGGCGATGGCGTCGCTGGTGAGGTCGGCTCCCTGCTGTTCGTGAATGAAAACGAGCACGTGAAGCGCGTCGCTGAGTTTTGTTGAATAGGCCATGGCATCCCTTATCTGTTGCTGTTGTGAACAGTATAACAGCATTGCCTTTGAGCGTGTCATACGGCTACAATTGCTGTTGATACAAAA
>CASEEY010000087.1 GCA_949287055.1 uncultured Collinsella sp. | reverse complement strand
CAGATTATCCAGCATTTTTGTTGACAGCTTGACATTTTGGACATCGCTTGAGGCTAACGCAGGTAACGCAATGTATGAATACCAGTGGTCCAAAATGGGGGTCACAACTTCTTCAAACCTGTGATGAATTGTGAACTGGTATGAAATCGGTCCCATAGAGCAGACCTTTCATGGCTTCGGAAACTGACAAGGAGGACGGGCCTGACAAAGTGGTACGCACCGCGTCGGGCATGTCGCCCCTCGCATCGCGAATGTAAACAACGTCTTGGCACTTAACCCCGAGGTTTATTTCACACGGGGCTTGCCTCGGCTTGGTGGCCTCACATCGCGATCCATTCGCTTTGCGATGCCCTGGCTCGCGAAGTGTGTGCTTCGATTCGGAAACCCTTTGTATACCGTGTAGGTAGTAATTTGCCTACCTGCAGTTTTGTTCCCTCAGCCCATCGGTCTACTCGTCGTTCGCGAATTTAAGCACTCACTTCGCGAAGATGGGCTGCCGACCGAATGGTTCTGCACCCGAATTCGGCGCCTTGTCGCTGCGGGCGCTCGCGCGCCCTTGCCCGCTGCGCTGGCAAACGCTCGGCGCGTTCGCCTAGCTCCGCGCCGCCATCGCGGTTCGAATCCGCCCGTCTCCCCCGCAAACGAAAAGGGCCCCTTTGCAGGAGCCCTTCCAGATTCGATGGAGCCAACGAGCGGATTCGAACCGCTGACCCACGCATTACGAGTGCGTTGCTCTACCAGCTGAGCCACGTTGGCGTTCCTATCTGCAGTGCGCTTGGGCGCAACTGCGGTTATCTATAGTACGGGCAAACGTTCGCCAGCGCAAGCGGGATTTTTTGCTCCCCATGAAGCACACGACTGGTCCGCACGGGCAGACGTTTCCGCCCGTCCCTATGCGTGCGACCCGCCCAGATAGCGCAGGACACCCATGATCACCGCGCTCGCGTCGTCCGCCGCCTCATCGGCGCAGCGGAGCACCTCCTCATGGGCGTTGCCCGCAAGGCCGGCGCGATTGGTCACGATGGTGAGACCGAGCATCTCCATGCCCAGCGCATGCGCCATGATCGCCTCGCACACCGTGGACATGCCCACGTAGTCCGCACCCAAGATCCCCAGCGCGCGAACCTCAGCGACCGTCTCATAGCTGGGCCCGAGCAGGCCCGCGTACACGCCCTGCGCGAGCGCCACGCCCGCATCGTCGGCAGCGGCGCGGGCGAACTGCGAAAGGTAGCTCGAATATGCGCCCGCCATGGCCACGAAGGGCTGCTCGATCTCGGCGGCGGCGACGCATTCGGCGCTGGCGAGCGGATTGACCCCCGTCAGGTTGATCTGGTCGCTGATGATACCGACCGTCCCGGGCTCGATGTCGTCGCCGATAGCACCCGAGGCGCAGGTCAGGATGATGTCGCGGCAGCCCAGACGATGGGCGTGACGCACGAGCGATGTCACCTCAAGCGCCGAATACCCCTGGTACAGATGGACGCGACCCGGGTAGACCACGACCGGCACGCCCTCGATCGTCCCCACGAGGACCTCGAAGCGGTGACCTTCCACCGGAATGGCCTCGTCCGGAAATCCGTCGATGTCCTCATAGGGAATCCTGCGCACCGCGCGCACGCGGTCTGCCAACGCCCCTAGGCCGCTTCCCAGCACGATGGCCACCGGATGCTCGAAACTCGGCTCGCAGAACTCAACAAGACGCTCATCCACCACGGTGCAACCCCCTTGTCTCAAGGCATACGCCGCCACACCATCACCGGGCACAAGACGACCCGAGAACGTTCCGTTGTAGATCTGGCCGATGCCGCATGACGGGCTCTTCGCCTTCAGGATAGCAAGGGTCGCGCCCGCACGGCGCGCGATATCGACCGAGCGCGCCGCACCGTCCGCGTACGCGCTCGTCACGTCGCTCCCATCGCATGCAACCACGCGCTCGCCCACCCGTTCGGCAGGCGGGCGCGGGCACGCAAGGCCACCCAGCATCTCGGGGCATATCGGGGTGAGCGCATCGGCGCCCCCTCGCGCGCGCAGGCGCTCGGCCAGCGCAATGCAGGCCCTATACGGCTTGGAGCCCCCGTCGTAGCGACAAGGGGCTCCAAGCAAGCACGAACTCATGACCGCGCGCAGCGCCATGACCGTCGATTCCCGCCTACGCGAACAGGCCGTAGAGGTCGATGTCGGCGTCGGCGAACAGGCCGTTTTGGAACTCGGCCCACATCGAGGTGTACTCGCCGCTCGCCTCGGCGTACTCCTGGTACGCGGTGTAGTAGGCGGTCAGCGCCTGCTCGTAGCTCGCCGAATCAGCGGCAAAGTCGGTGTCTGCCAGCACGGAGTAGAACGGGCCGTCCTGCGACGCCCACGTACCGGCCTCGGCATCCCACTCATCGCCGGCAAGGCCGATGATGTAGTCGGCGTACTCCTTGGAGCGCGTGGAGGTATCGCCGTCCTCGGGCTCGACGGGGGCCTCAGGCATCGTCGCATCATTCTCGGGAACGACCTGCGTATACAGCTTCTGGAGCACGGTGTTCTCGCGCACGACCTCGCGGGCCTGGTCCTCGGACAGCTGGTAGCGGTCGGCCATCTCGGCAAAGTCCGACGTGCCGATCGACTGCTCGGCGTACTCGGCCATTTCGTCCTCCGTCGCTTCGATGCCGCGCGACTCGGCCTCGGCGAGCAGGATCTGGTTGCGCGCATAGGCGACGGCGGAGTCAGCCGACGGCGTCGGATAGGTGCCGTCCTCCTGCTCGACCGCCTCGAGGCTGTACTGGGACTCGATGACCTCGCGAGCGGTGATGTCGTGAGCTGCACCGTTGTACGTATACCGAGCGATCACGGTATCCAGCTGATCGGCGGTCAGCGATCCGGAGTCAGCGCCGGCAGCGCCGCCGAACAGACCGCCCGAACCGACGAAGTAGCCCGCGATCGCCGCGACCACGACGGCCACGACCGCAAGCGCCGCGAACATGCCGCGCCGCGAGGTGCCGGCGTGGACCGTGGCATCATCTTCGGAATCCTCATCGTCCTCGTCGAGCTCATCGTCCTCGTCGAGCGCGACATCCGCGTCGTCCACGTCGTCAGCAGCGCCCTTGGGTCCGAAGTGACTGCCCGCGCGGTCGGCAGACGGCTCGTCGGAGGCGGCGGCGATGTCCTCGGCGCTCTTGCCGGCGACCAGATCGTAGTCGGTGGTCGGCAGGTCGTCGGGCGCATCTCCGCTCTCGATGATCTCGATGCCGTCGATGACCTCGCGCTCTTCGTCTTTCTTCTGAATCAGGCTCATGTGTCGTTGGCTCCTTGTCCTGGGCGTGACATAACAGGCGGGCCCGCAGGCCCGCTCAGGCATCGCGTGCGCGCTACTCCTCGTCGTCGAGGTCGTCGTTTTTCGAGACGGCGCGGGCGCGCTTCTGCGGATGGTCAAGCTTGAAGCGCTTGACGAGCATGTTGTAGATCTCAGCGGAACGCGCCTTCAGATAGCTGCCCTTGCCGTTCTCGGCATCAAACTGAAGCCTGCCCGCGAGCTCGCCCGCAACGCCGCCCTCGATCTTGCCGCTGGCAAAATCATGCAGGTAGCCGAGCATGTCGCGATACTCCAGATCGCCGTGGTAGCACTGGATGGCCTCATCGAGAATCGGCCACACCTTCTTGGAGCGACCACGCTCGGTCGCACCCCAGATGCACAGCAGGCGGAACGCCGACAGGCGCAGCGTAGCCGAAAGCTCGTCGAACAGGGCGGCCTCGGCGCCCTCGTAGGCCCCTCCGATCTCCTTGGCGTGATCGGGAACCATGATGGACAGGGCGTCCAGGACCTCCCAGCGCGTCTGCGCCTCGGGACGGTAGAGCGCGTCGATCAGGTCGGGCAGATAGGGCGCGAGCAGCTCGGGCTCGCGCTGAGCGACCAGGTTCACGACGCGCGCAGCGAGCTGACGCTTGCGACGGCTGTTCCCCGACAGATCTTCGATCAGCGAGGCGAGCGCGTCCCGATCGTGCTCGACGCTGCTGAGGCGCTCGGCCTCCTCGGCGCTCAACTCTTCCCGCAGTTCCTCTGCCATATCCTGTTACCTCGCATTCTTTGCGTTATCGTCCCCGTGGGCGACATCGTCGGACACCGAAATCAAATCCGGGGCCGCCCCGCCTTCGCGCTTGCGGCGGCGACGGCGCTTGCCGGCTCCGCTCTCGGCGGCCTCGCGATGCGCGCGATTGATGTTATAGAAACGATCGAGCACGCGCCAGGGGCCGCTCGATTCGCCGAACCCCATCTTAAGGCCCGCGATGCAGCCGGCGAGCAGGCCGATGATCGCCCCGTAGAGCAGCGGCAGCCCCGCGAACACAAAGCTCAGCAAAACCGTGACGATCACCGCGCCGGCGTTCAGCTTCCAGTAATCCGCCGTGCTCGTCGCCCGCTCACCCAAGGCGCTGCCAAGGGAGAACCCGATGTACAGCCCAAACAGGAGCAGCAGCAACGCGCAGACGAAGAAGGCGACTTCCATCGGCTACTCCGCGTGATGATGGCCGCAGGTGCACTCGTGGTCGCCGTGCTCATGGCCGTGCCCGTGGCCGCCGCAGCACTCGTGGTCGTGATCGTGGTCGTGGCCGCCGCAGCACTCGTGGTCGTGATCGTGGTCGTGGCCGCAGCCGCACTCCTCATCGTGCTCGTGCGCGGCGGTGTACAGCGACCAGTCCAAGCCGGCGGCGACCGCCTCGGCCTCCTCCTGATACAGCAGGGTGATGGCCTGGGTTCCCAGGTTTCCGCCACCGATCGCCTCGAGCATGTCGTACAGGGTGAACGCCGTGTCCGCACCGGGCAGGGCGATCTCCTTCTCCTCGGCGACCTGCAGCGCAAGCCCGATATCCTTCAGGAAGTGCTTGACCATGAAGCCGGGCTTCCAGTCGCCGTCGAGCGCCTTCGGGGCGAGCTGCTCCATGGCGCCCGAGGCGCCGGTGCCGCCGAGGATCATCTCGCGCGTCAGCGCAAGATCAAGGTCGGACTGCTGGGCAAACGAGAGCGCGTCGGCCATGCCCACCATGGAGGCGGACAGGGCGACCTGGTTGGCGAGCTTGGCCGCCTGGCCCTTGCCCGCGCCGCCGAAGCAGAAGATCTTGGACGAGAAGGCCTCGAGGATGGGGCGAACCGGGGCGATATCGGCCTCGGTCGCTCCGACGATGAGCGTCAGGGTGCCGGCGATGGCGCCCGCCTCGCCGCCCGTGACCGGGCAGTCAAAAGCGTGCTTGCCCATGGTCTCGGCCGCCTCGGAGATATCGCGCGCGAGCTCGGGCGAGCTCGTGGTGAGATCGATGAGGTGGGCACCGGGCTTGGCCGTTTGCAGCAGGCCGTCGCCCGCCAGATAGATCTCCTCGACGTCCGTGGGGAAACCGACCATGGTGAACACCACGTCGGCGTCGGCAGCTGCCTCCTTGGGGCTTGCGGCCCAGTGCGCGCCGCGCGCGACGAGGTCGTCGGTCTTGGACTTGGTGCGGTTGTAGACGGTCACGTCGTAACCGGCATCCATGATGTGGCCGGCGATGGGGGCACCCATGATGCCGGTGCCGATGAATGCGACTTTCTGCTTGCTTTCTGCCATGTCATGCACTCCTCAGGATAGTTCGTTCAACAGCGCGGGACGAAAACGGTATTCGACGTATCGCGGCTCCGTCCCACGCGGGCCGCGACGGTCGGCGGGCATCAGCCCTCCGAAGAGCCGCGCACCTTCTTGGCGATGCGGTCGGTCAGCGAGATCTTCTCCGCACGGTTGCGGCCCCAGAAGATCAGCGCAACCATTCCCGGTCCGACGTGCGCGCCGATGGTGGGGCCCACCGCGCCGCGGATGATCGTCACGTTGGCGCAGCCCTCCTCCTTGCGCACCGCGGCCTCCACCCAGTCGGCATCCTTCTCGGCATCCGCCGAGACGATCGTCATGGGCATGGTGGGATCGAGCACGTAATTATCCTTGAAGGACTTGATGAGCGACTTGAGCGCCTTCTTGCGACCGCGGTTGACGCCGATCAGCGACAGCGAGCCCGCCAGGTCAAACGACAGCTCGGGCTTGATATCGAGCTTGGACGAAAGCTGCGCCGCCGCAGGAGGGATGCGCCCGCCTGCCGCGAGCGAATCCAGGCTGTCCAGGGTGAAGTAACCGTGAACATAGGTCTTGGCCTCGTCGGCCCATGCCGCGAGCTGCTTGGCCGTGAGGCCTGCCGCGCGCTGGCGGACCGCCTCGAGCGCAAGGAGCTCACCGCATGCGCAGGGCAGCGCGTTGTCGACCACGTAGAGCTCAAAGTCGGGATACTGCGCGCGCACCTGCTCGGACGCGGTGACCGCAGAGTCGTAGCTGCTGGAGAGCGCCGAGGTGAAGCACAGGTAGACCGTCGGCGTCCCCTCCTCGGCGCACTGGGTGAAGTACTCCAGGTAGCGGCCGATCGAGATGGCGGACGTGGACGCCTTCACGCCGGAGCGGATCTGGTCGTAGAACTCCGCGGGCGTGATGGAGGTCCAGATGTCGTCGGTGTGCTCGACCCCGTCCAGGATATAGGGGAACCCGAGGATATCGACGTCGAGCGACGCGGCGATCTCGGGCGTCAGGTCGGCACAGGTGTCGACGACGATCCTGCACCTGTGCGCATGCCCGGATCCGGATGTGGTGTTGCTCATGTATGCCCTTTCGACAGACGCGCGGAGCCCAGGCGCCACGCGCCCGCCCCGTCAACAAAGAAGCGGCCATCCCGCATGGGACGGCCGCTTCGTGGCCTCATGCTCAAGCAAGCATTTTACCCGTCAATATCCTCAATCTTGGGCTTGATGATGCCGTATCCACCATTCTTACGGTGATACACCACATTGATCAGACCGGTGGTGGCGTTTTCGAAGACATAGAAGTCGTGACCCAGTAGATCGGTCTGGACGAGCGCCTGCTCTTCGGTCATCGGGGTGATCTCGATGACCTTCTCGCGCACGAGCTGGTCGTCCTCCTCCTCGGGGATGAGCAGGTCGGCGAGATCCTCGACGGGCTCATACAGCGTGACGTCGGCAGCGGACGGACCCTGCTGGCGATTGTCGACGACCTTGGTCTTGAACTTGCGCAGCTGGCGCGTCACCTTGTCGGACGAGGCGTCGATGGCGGCGTACATGTCCGCCCCGTGCTCGGCGACGCGGATGACCGAGCCGCGGGCGCGGACCGTGATCTCGACGATGGCGGGATTGGGATTCGAGGGGTTCTTCTCATAACGTAAAACGACGTCGACGGTCATGGGTTCTATGTCGAACACCTTGCAGGCATCGCCGACCTTCTCTTCCACGCGCGCACGCAGAGCATCGGTAACTGTGGTCTTCCGCCCAGAAACCTTGATATCCATACGTGGCTCCTTTTCTATCCGGGAACAGGACGTATCAGTGTTGTACCCACAAATGTTCGCGGGGCAAACGACAAACTATCCATCCCCGTTGACGAAACGGACAGGGCCGGATACCGATACGTGCCGCCCACGCCCGATGTTTTCGGGTATGGGCGGCACGCATCTGGTCATAGGTGCGGTTGCGTGCAATCGGCTGCGGAACCCCTAGCCGTCGAACTCGTTGATGCCGGAAAGGTCGAGCTCGTCGTCGGCCTTCGGCGCATCGGCGACATCCTGCTGCTCGTCGTCCTCGTCGGCCTTGATGGTCACGCCGGACAGCAGCGTATCGGAAAGCGACAGGGGAAGCGACCCGTACCAGGAGGCATGGACCGCCGCGAGCGTGCCGTCCGCGGAGATGG
>CASEEY010000086.1 GCA_949287055.1 uncultured Collinsella sp. | reverse complement strand
GGTTTGCCTCTTCATACTCCACCTTGAGCTCAGCGAGGAGCGACGCCGCCTCGCCCGGCGAGATCTCGAGGGCGGCGGCGAGCGACGAGGCGCTCACCGGGTCACTCGAGACGAGCAGCAGCGCTTCAAGCGCTCCTTTAAGCGAGGAGGGGTCGAGTGTTTCCAGGTTGGACATGGGTTATTCCTCCTCGATGGCCAAGGCGTCTCCGGGCCGATAGGCAGGGGCCCCTTCGACACGGCTGATCATGATGGTTCCGAAATTCTCGTCCTGCTCAAGCGTCACCGATCCGCGCTTGGCGAGCTCGAGCATGGCCAAAAAGGTCGCTACGACCTGTTCGGTGGTGGCTTCCCCATCCAGAAGCTCGCGGAAGGTGACGCGCGGCCGCGCCATGGTCACGCGATCGACGGAGGCGACCGTCAGCTCGAGCGGAATGCGCTTCGGTGCGACGTGCTCTGCCTCGAGCAGGAACGTCTCGCGCTTGCCGTCCAAGTCGGCGCAGATGACGGCGAGGCCGCGCAGGGTGATGCCGGCGAGGTAGTCGGGCATGAGGCCTAAAAACTCGGGATCGGGACCGGCAACGCGCGGATGCATCCGCGACTCGGTCTCCATGCGCGACGCGAGCGAGGCTGCTGCGCTTTTGAACTGCTTGTAGGCGATAAGGCGCGCGATCAGCACCTCACGGAGCGTCTCGCCGTCAAGATCGGCGTATTCCTCGAGGTCCTCGTCGGACGACGCGCTTATGGGTTCGTCGGGGACCAGCGATGCGGCCTTGATATCGAGCAGCGTCGCGGCGACAAGGAGAAAATCGCTGGCAACGTCGAGGTCGAGCGCTTCGAGCCGCTCGACCTCCGCGAGGTACTGGTCGGCGACCTCGCCGATCGAGATGGAGCCGATGTCGACCTTGTTGCGCGAGACGAGCTGCAGGAGCAGATCGAACGGACCCGTATAAGCCTGCGTCGAGACGCGATACGACACCTTGCTCCCCTTCTGTACGCCTGTTTGCCGGATATTCGATTCTACCGCACTACCAGCCGAGCGCGAAATCGACAAGTGCGTTGAGGACGGGATAGAGGGTCACATCGAAGTACATGCCGATAAGGTCGATGTGGAGGATGGACGGCAGAAGATAGAGGACGACGATGAGAATGGGCATCGCATAGCGCTGGATGCGGTAGTAGGTGCGCAGGGCGTCGCCGCGCAGAAACGGAACGAGGATCGACGATCCATCGAGCGGAGGCAGCGGGATGAGGTTGAAAAACGCAAGCGAAAGATTGATGGACATAAACGTCATGAGGAACGTGGCGAGCTGTCCCGTTGCGGTGACGCCGATTGAGCCGGCCAACAACGAGGCGTTTTGAGCGGCCGCTCGCAGCAGGAGCGCCCCCGCGCACGCGAGGATGACATTCGATACCGGTCCGGCAAGCGCGACCAGCACCTCGTCGCGCTTAGGGTTCTTGAGATTGTTCAGGTAGACGGGCACCGGCTTGGCAAACGCGAACACGGGACCGCCGGCAGCGATCATGAGGATCGGCAAGAGCACGGTGCCGAAAGGATCGATGTGCTTGAGCGGGTTGAGCGAGACCCTGCCGCGCGCTTTCGCCGTGCGATCGCCGAGCAGATAGGCCGCGAGCGCATGAGCGCTTTCGTGGACGACGATGCCGCAGGCCAAGGCGACGACCGATCCGAGCAGATATACGATGTAATCCAAGTTCATGGCAACCTTACCTGAGTGAGTGAGAAACGCGCTGGAAGATGTAGTCGAGTGCGAGCATGATTGCCATCGTGCAGGCGAAATCGAACCGGAAGACTCCGCCGAACGGAGACGTGATGAGCCCGTAGCCCGAGATGACGTCGGGAAGCGCGTTGGCGATATCGATAACGAGCCCGATGAGGTTCAGGCGAGCAGCCGCGCTCGGGAAGCACAGCAGCACCGTCAAGGCGCCCAGCCCGATGGCGATAAGGCGGCAAGTCCACGAAAGAATCGTGAATCCTATCGCGGCCGCCCTACGAAAGTCCACGCGCGGTCTCCTCTTCGATCGTCGTCGACAGCTCGAGCCACTCATCCTCGAGCGCCGGAATCTCCTGTTTCAAGGAATTGTATTCCGCGAGCGCAGCGCTGAATTTCTCCTGATCGGCGTAAAGCTCCTCAGAAGCCATCAATTCCATAAGACTGTCATAGCGATCGCGCTTCTGCTCGAGCTGGGTCTCGACGGTCTTCAGGCGTTCTTTGGTCTTCTTGAGCCGCTTGTTGAGCGCTGCGCGCGCCTCAGCCTCGGCACGACGCTGCTCGCGCGTCTTCTTGCCGCCCTCCGAGGTGCTCTTCACCTCATGGGTACGGCGCAGCGTCCTTCCCTGCTCATGCTTCTCCTGTGGATTGCGGGAGGACTGCGCCGCCGCTTGCTCGGCTGCGGCGCGCTGCGCCAGATCTTCGCGTTTGTAGAGGTAGTACTCATAATCGCCGTCGTATACCGTCATCTTGCCGTCGCGGATGTCGACGACACGGTTGGCGACGGCACGGACCAGATGCTCGTCGTGGCTGATGAGCACGATGGTGCCTGGGAAGTTCTTCAGGGCGTTCTCGAGCATATCCACCGAATCGATGTCGAGATGGTTCGTCGGCTCGTCCAGGCACAGCAGGGCCTCAGGCGCCACGAGCATCTTCGCCAGGGCGAGGCGGGCCCGCTCTCCACCCGACAGGACGCCGACGCGCTTGTCGACATCTTCGCCCGAGAAGAGGAACGCACCGAGCAGGCTGCGCTGCTGGGGCACCGTCCACGTCGGAGCGACCGAGTCGATCTCCTGCAGGACGGTGTTGCTTTCTTTCAGGCCTTCGAGCTGGTGCTGAGCATAGTAGGCCACGCCCACGTGCAGGCCGAGCTCGCGGGTGCCACGGGTCGGCTGCTCGATGCCGGCGATCATCTTGAGCATCGTCGACTTGCCGGCGCCGTTGGGGCCCACGAGCGCGATGTGGTCACCGCGATAGAGCTTGAGGTCGATGCCGTCGTAGACCTGCTTGTCCTCATAGCTCTTCGAGACGTTTTCGAGGGCCGCCACGAGGTCGCCCGAGCGCGGCGGATCGGGAAACTTGAAGTCGACGTGCTTATGGCCCTCGGGAAGGATGACCAGCTCGCTTTTGATCTGCTCGATCTTGCGGATACGTTCCTGCGCTTGCGCCGCCTTCGTCGGCTTATAGCGGAATTTGTCGACAAACACCTGCATATGCGCGATTTCGCGTTCCTGCGCGGCGCGCTTGGCGCGCATCTGCTCGAGGTTGTCCTCGCGCTGCTTGAGGTAGGAGCTGTAGTTGCCGGTGTAGGTCGTGACGCGGCGGTTCTCGAGGGCGGCCACGTGGTCGACGCAGGCGTCCATGAAGGCGCGGTCATGGCTGACGATGAGCACGGCCCCCTCGTAGCTGGCGATAAAGCCGCGCAGCCACTGGACGCTCTCAAGGTCGAGGTGGTTCGTGGGCTCGTCGAGCAGCAGTAGGTCGGGTCGGCGCAGGAAGAGCTTCGCGAGTGCGATGCGCATCTGCCAACCGCCGGAGAACTCGCAGCAGGGACGCTCGAAATCCTCGGGATGGAAGCCGAGGCCCGAGAGGATCTGACGGGCGTTGCTTTCAAGCTCGTAGCCGCCGAGGTGCTCGAAACGGTCCTGCACGCTGCCGTACTCGGTGAGCATGGCCTCGAGGTCGGGATCGTTTGGATCGGCCTCGGCGATCTTGAGCTGCAGCTCCTCGGCGCGCTCCCCCATCGTGCGGATCTCGATGGCGGCATCCATGACCTCGGTGATGATCGGCTTATCGGAGGCGAGTTTCGTCTCCTGCTCAAGATAGCCGACGTTGACGTCTTTGGCATACGTGACGCTTCCGGCGTCAGCGGTATCGAGACCCATGATTATTTTGAGCATGGTCGTCTTGCCGGCACCGTTGGGCCCGACGAGCGCATAGCGCTCGCCTGCGTTGATCTGGAACGAAGCGCCGGAGAACAGCGTGCGCGCCCCGAAGCTCTTTTCGATCTTGTCAACCAGAAGGATCATTGAACGCTTCCCTTACGACCTGCGCGGTGTTATCGCTTCAACGTGTGTATACAGCAAAAGGGCTGCAGTTGCCTGCAGCCCTTGATGTACGATGGTGGGCGTTACAAGATTTGAACTTGTGACCCCATCCGTGTGAAGGATGTGCTCTACCCCTGAGCCAAACGCCCGTATGCCTTTCGGCGAAAAAGATACTAGCACACATTTTCGCTCGAGCCAACTGAAAATCTCGACGCGATTATAACGCCCGGTGCTTCACCCCCAGTGGTGGAGGGTCCGTGGAGATAACATAACCGCCCCTTGCAATCACAACGCGTTTCCGTCATAGTACCGTCACGTTGCTTGGGGGCGTAGCTCAGCTGGGAGAGCGCTTGACTGGCAGTCAAGAGGTCAGGGGTTCGATCCCCCTCGTCTCCACCATCGCACATTCGGGTCTCTACAGCGTAGGGACCTTTTTTTATGCCTTGGGAACATGCGATGCATGCCGATGCCGGCAAACGAGGTTCTCTTTCGATACATTATCTGCTGAAAAGTGCGAGAACATGCTTCGAGGGTCAGTTTTACCGGTGTATTTTCTGCAGCTCCATTCGCCTGCTGCAGGCAATCTGCCGCTACCATGATATTTACGCTCAGTTCATTTCTCACAGTGAAGGTGGTGTGCTGCCCATGGCACACGATGTGGTGCTTATTCCCGGAGACGGCATTGGACCGGAGATTACCCGAGCGATGCGACGCGTTGTCGCTGCGGCGGGTGTCGATATCGCGTGGCATGAAGCGCAAGCTGGCGCTGCGATGATAGAGAAGTGCGACACTCCCCTGCCCGATCACACGCTCGAGCTTATTCGCAACGTCGGCGTGGTGATCAAGGGCCCGATCACCACGCCGGTAGGACACGGCTTCCGCAGCGTGAACGTCGCGCTTCGTCATGAGTTCGACCTGTACGCGTGCGTCCGCCCGTGTCGCTCCATGCCCGGAGACGGTTCGAGGTACCGCGATGTCGATCTTGTCATCATTCGTGAGAACACTGAGGACCTGTATGCGGGCATCGAGTTTTCCGCCGATGATGCGGGCGCGGCGGCAGTTCGCAAGGTCGCACGCGACCAGCTCGGTTCCACGGTGCGCGAGGATGCGGCGATCTCCATCAAGCCCATCTCGCGCACGGCTTCCGAGCGCATCCTCACCTATGCGTTTGACTATGCGCGCACGCACGGCCGCTCGAAGGTGACGGCTGTCCACAAGGCAAATATCATGAAGGCTACCGATGGGCTCTATCTCGATGTCGCCCGATCGGTCGCGGCGCGCTATCCGGATATCGAATTCGAAGACCGCATCGTCGATGCGGCGTGCATGGGACTCGTCATGCATCCGGAGGATTTTGACGTCCTGGTGCTCCCCAACCTGTACGGCGATATCGTGAGCGACCTTGCTGCCGGCCTCGTCGGCGGTCTTGGAATGGCTCCCGGAGCCAACATCGGCAATGGATGCGCCATATTCGAGGCGACGCATGGCTCGGCACCCGACATCGCGGGCAAGGGTATCGCCAATCCGACGGCGGAAATCCTCTCTGCTTGCATGATGCTCGAACATCTTGGCGAAGTGGACGCAGCCGCTGCGATTCGCGAGGCTGTCGTTGCCGTCCTCGAAGAGGGGTCATGCGTCACCGCCGACATCAAGCGTGCGCTGACGGGCTCGACCGCAGGAGCGGTCGGAACCGGGGCGTTTACCGATGCGGTGATAGGCAGATTGACTCGCTAGACCGCTAGCTCCCTCCCCTTTTCACTTTTTTCGAAAATCGGCCTTGCAATCAACCGGCATCTTGCGTATAGTATCTCACGCACCGCTTGGGGGCGTAGCTCAGCTGGGAGAGCGCTTGACTGGCAGTCAAGAGGTCAGGGGTTCGATCCCCCTCGTCTCCACCCAAGAGACTTCGCAGCCTTCGGTTTCTCGAAGGCTGCTTTCTTTTTATTCGGGCTCATGGCGCAACGGTTAGCGCAGGGGACTCATAATCCCTGGGTTGCAGGTTCGAATCCTGCTGGGCCCACCACCCATCTTCGCCGCCTCGCTATCCGGGCGGCGTTTTTATTATCTTTTGCCTCTGCGCTCGCGCGCCCCTTCCGGATCAAAGGGCGTGACGGCGTTTCCCTTCACCAGATACGCCTTGCGAGCGAGCTTGAGCATCGGTAGATCGACGAGGTTGTCGGTATAGAACTCGTCAGGTACCGCGTCGTCGCCGAAGGCTTCTTTGAACGATTTGACCTTGTTGTCGCCGAAATTCAGATGAACCAGATCGAGGGTCTCGTAGTCGATGGTCGAGCAGATGCAGCATCGGATGCCCAGACGCTTGACGACTTCGTCCATCGTGTAGTTAAACGAGGCGGTCATGATGACGTCGTCAGGGCGCGGCGTGTACCATGAACGGATCTTGTGGATATGGGTGTCCCAAAATGCTCTGACCATCGCCGGAATGTCATCAAACGAAGACAGATATGCGTGAATATGGCGGTTGATGGCCCGCTCTACATCCTCTCGTGAGGTCCGTGAGAGGTTATACCGGATCAGATGGAATATAACAGGCAGAATGTATTTGATATTGCTCGGACGATACCTCAGTGAGAACAGGTAGAAATCCAGAGGGCTCTCGCCGTCGTAGATCGTATTGTCGAAATCGAGTACGCGCATGAGGCGTCTGCATCCCTCCGGACTTACTTGCGCTGCAAGCCATGATACGGCAAAGAGGGTCCGCTCCTGATGCGCGGACCCTCCCCTGACCGAGCCTTTACAATTGTCTACCCGAAGTCACCTGAACCAATCAGCTTCGTGCGGAAACGACGGCATCCGTCAACCGCTGGATGACTTCATCGAGTGCGATATCCTCGCGCTCGCCGGTCTCGCGCACCTTCACCTCGACGGTGCCGTTCTTGAGGCCGCGCTTGCCCACGATGAGCTGGTACGGGAAGCCCATGAGGTCGTTGTCGGCGAACTTCACGCCCGGCCGCTCGGCACGGTCGTCAAATACAACCTCGATACCGGCGGCAGCAAGATCGTCGGCAAGCTGGGCGGCAGCGTCGAATGCCTCGCCCTTCTTGTCGAGCGCGATCACCGAGACCTCGTAGGGTGCGATGGAGACCGGCCAGATGATGCCGTTCTCGTCGTTGTGCTGCTCCACGACCGCGGCGAGCGTACGGGAGATGCCCACGCCGTAGCAGCCCATGAGGAAGGGCTTCTCCTCGCCGTTCTCGTCGGCGAAGGTGGCGCCCATGGCCTCGGAGTACTTCGTGCCGAGCTGGAACACCTGGCTGACCTCGATGCCGCGGGCTCCCTCGAGGGGACGGTTGCAGTGCGGGCAGGGGTCGCCGGCCTTGACCGTCACGAGGTCGGCCCACTCGTCGACGGTGAAGTCGCGATCCGGGCAGGCGCCGGTGTAGTGGTAGTCGACCTCGTTGGCGCCGCAGGCCCACTTCTTGGAGTCGCGGAGGTTCTCGTCGACCACCAGGCGGATGCCCTCGGGCAGGTTCACCGGCCCGATAAAACCCTTGTGCAGGCCATGGGCGACGAGCTCCTCGTCGCCCATGAGGTGGTAGGCACCGAAGAGGTGCTCGGCCTTGCAGTCGTTCAGCTCGTGATCGCCCGGAACGATAGCCACGATCGGCGTGCCGTCCTCAGCGATGAGCGCGAGCGATTTGCGCGTGCCGTTCTCGGGGAAGCGGAAGAACGCGGCGACCG
>CASEEY010000085.1 GCA_949287055.1 uncultured Collinsella sp. | reverse complement strand
CCGGCGGCGGTCAACCCCACCAGGGCGCCCCGGCGGCATGCATGCGGGCAAGGGACGCCCCGATGCGCCGCGCCGCCGCGCGCGTGGGCGCACCGGTTTGGATGCGCTCTTCCACCAGGCGCTCGCGGGATGCTTCGCGCACATGGGCGATGCGGATGCCGCCGTCGCCCTCCGCTTCGGCAAGCCAGCGCAGGCCCGACGCCTCGCAGAGCAGCTCATCGGTCGTAGGCGACCCTGTCTTCACGACGTTTTCCTGCTCGAACCTCGGCATACGGCCTCTCTCCCATGCAAAAACACCCTAGGGATTTTTTAACATCTTTCGTGCGCAACGGCCATCCCCGACGCATCGGTCCACGCACCCGGTGCAGCGGGCTAAATAGTTGGTTTATGTAGCCGACGAGCTGGGGAATCTCCCGCATAATTGTAACGTTCAACCAATGATTGAGAGATGGGGCATCATGGCAGCACCTGGTAAGGGACGCACCGTTGCAATCGTTTTGCTGGTCATCTTCTTGGCGATCGGCGTCTTTTTCTTCAACTCGCTCGGCAGCAGCGTGCCGGAGGGCGTCGATAACGACGCGATCACCCTGCGCAGCGTGACGCTTTCCGGCGATGACTACGAGGTCGTCACCATCGAGGAGGAGCTCTACGAGCTGCCGATTGACTCCACGCCCGCCCACGAGATCACCGAGGGCAGCCGTGATTTCATCTCGCGTAACCGCGATGAGCTGTGGATGACGAGCGAGACGGTCGACCGTCTGGGCATCGAGGGTCTCGACGTCATCGGCGAGTAGCTAAACGCTGGCGACAGAACGCCCGGCGTCTTTTCACGGGGCGTCAGCGGTGGAGCGATAACGCCAAAGCTAGATGAATCGCGCCGCGTCCTCGTCTGCAGCGGGGGCGCGGCGCGCTGCTATCGCGATGCGTGGCGCTTGCGGCCCCACGGGTCGCGAAGATCCTCGCGCGGATCCCATGTTCGCTGGTAAAGCAGGCGCCAGGCGAATATGCGGTTGGAGCAAAAGATGCATGCGAAACCGGCGAGCGCGCAAAGGGCCATGACGGCGGACGAAGTGCCGAAAACAAGCGGTACCACCGAGGCGAATGCGATGAGCACGCAGGTGAGAGCCGGTGCGAGCCGCGTTCCGCCACGCTGGCCGTACTCCGCGTAGTACCCGAACAGCTTTGCCGTGCAGAAGAGCGCCACAGCGCAGGAGGCGAACAGCAACCAGGGCGATGTTTCCGGGTCGTAGGCGCGGCCCAGGGCATCCACCGCTGCCAGCCCGGCGCCCAGCAGGCATCCAGAGGCCAGGGCGTGCTTCCACACGAGCGAGCGGTCGCGCATGATGCGTGCGCCTTCGGAGGGCGTGATTTTCGGCACGGGCGCGTCGTCGTTCAAAACGGCGTCCGCTGGAGCATGCCCGGAGGGGCCCAGCAGCTCATCGATGGTGCAACCGTATATCTCGGCGAGTTGTCTGAGGTTGCCAAGGTCAGGTTGTGACTGGCCATGTTCCCATTTTGAGATCGCCTGTCGTGTCACGCCCAAGCGGACAGCGAGCTGCCCTTGCGTAAGGCCACGGGACCGTCGCGCAGCACGAAGGGTTTGCCCCAGGTCGTGCGCTGACTTGCGAAGGGATGCCATCGGTGCCTCCCTGAAATCGGATGATGTATCACCTAGATTCTACCGACGTCATACACCCGGCATACCAAAGGGGCGCCAAGAGGTGTCAACCGGCGGTTGCCTCGCAGGTGAGGGGCGGTAAGCCGTGCCGCCCGCCCAGATTCGGGGGAGAAGGGAGCCTGATTCCTTGACGTTACACAATCTGTAACGTACTATATCGTGTAACAAGCTGGAAGGAGCGGACCATGCCTCAGGCAAGCCTCGATATCACCACGCGCGAACAGCTCGACATCTACATGAACCCCCAGCGTCAGCGCCTGCTGCGCGAGATGCAGGTGATGGCGCGGCCGGCTACCTGCAAACAGCTCGCCGACGCCATGGGGATCTCCGCCTCGTCGGTCACGCATCACATGAAAAAGCTCGAGACGCTCGGACTCGTCGAACTCGATCACACCGAGCTCATCCGCGGCATCACGGCCAAGTACTGGCGCTCTGTCCCGACGTCGGTGAACGTCCGCGCCGGCGCTCGCGACGACCTGCAGGAGGAGAAGGCCTTCTTGGTCGATTGCCTCCACCAGCGCACCTACGACGCCCTGCGTTCCTACATCGCGTCATCCGAGATCGAGCGGGAGGAAAAGCTCGGCCTCACGCACGGTGACTTGCGAGACGGTTTCGTCTACCTCACCGAGGAAGAGGCACGGCAGCTCCAGGACCAGATCGCCTCGTTTCTGGAGGCGCACGAATCGCCCAAGGAAGGCGCGGTGCCCTGGGAGTTCAGCCTGATGTTCTTCCCGCATCGCCGGGCGGAACAGTAAGCCTCGGGCGCCCGTAGGCGGCGCGGCGGCCATCAACCAAAGAGCACGTCATCCACGCGCCTTGCGCGCTGCGCAGGGCGGAGAGGGGTTTGCTATGAAAAACCGGCGCATACGGCAGGGCCTGTTCCAGCGGTGCGAGGTATCGGCGCGCCCTCATGCTCCCGTTTTACCCTGGTCACACGCCGCGGTGTTCTTGCTGCTCAACATGAGTGTCGGGCTTGAGACCCCGGTGCTTGCGCTCATGTTGCTCGCGCGCGGCGCGACGCTGGAGACGCTCCCGCTCGTGATGGGCGTCACGCTGGTGGTCACGGCCGTCTGTGAGGTGCCGAGTGGAATCGCCGCCGATGCCTGGGGCCGCCGCAGGCTGTTCTGCTTGGCGATGGCCCTGCAGATTGCGGCACATCTCGTGCTGTTGTTGCCGGCGAGTATCGCCGTCGCTGCGGTGTCGAGCGCGCTTCGCGGTCTCGCGCTCGCCGCGCGCACGGGCACGCTCGAGGCGATTGAGATAGATCGTGCGGTTGAACGACATCCTGACGCGACCGGTCGGTGTGCGGCGCTGGATGCGCTGAACGGAAGGCTCGCCCTGCTCGAGTCTGCCGGGTGCGGCATCGGGGCGCTTGCCGGAGGCCTGCTGGCATCGCTCGATGCGCGCTACGTGCTCCTTATCTGGTGCGTTGTGCTGGTCAGCGCCTGTGCGCTCGCGGGCGCGCTTCTGCTCTATCCGTCCGAGGAGCGCGGACGGGCCTCGCTGCATCACAACGTCAGGCAGTTGCTGACAGACATGCGGGGGCTGTTCGTCGAACCCGGGGATATCCGGCTGGTGCTCGTGCTATCGGCGTCTGCCGGCGTGATCATGCTGGCGGTCGAGACGTATTGGCAGCTTTCGTTTCAGCGGCTGGCCGGCGTAGGGAGCGAGTGGATGCTCGGGCCGGTCAACTGCGTGGGCATGGTCGCCGCGGCAGCGGGAAGTGCCGTGGCGATGCGCGCGGGATCCGTCTTCTCGCAGGCATTGGGCCGCGGAGGTCGATGCAGATTCTACCTGCTGCTGCACGCCGCCGCTGCCCTCTGCCTGCTGGTTCTTGGGAACGCCTCCGGCATCGGTATCTTTATCGCGGGGTACGCGCTGTACTACGTGTGCATCGCCGCGCGCAGCGTTATCGAGCAGACGGTTTTGCACAACGCCGTACCGTCGCAGGAGCGCGCGAGCATGGCCTCCATCCAGTCGCTCGCGCTGCGCGGTGGCGGCGCGCTCGCATCGGCGGCGGGCGCGGGGGTGGTCGCTGCCTTCGGCGTCCCGGGCGCCTGGCCGGCATTTGCCATCCTCGCCTTAAGTCTGGAGCTTGCGGCCATCAAGGGAACATCACGAGCATCGTGAAGCCCGTCTGACGTTTTGCCGCATCAGGTGGATGCCGGGTCCATCCGCTTTGTCGACGGCGGTTATCCCTTTGGCGAAACGCTCTGGCAAAACGGGTGCTTTGGTCGTAGGCTGGATGTACTGCGCTGCCCGCGCGACCTGCGATTGACAGGAGGCACCATGGCCATCGAACAGCTCAAAGCTTACGATTCCGAACTTGCCGACATGATCGATGCCGAGCTTGCGCGTCAACGTGACAGCATCGAGCTGATCGCATCGGAGAATTTCACGAGCCGTGCGGTCATGGAGGCGCAGGGCAGCGTACTCACCAACAAATACGCGGAAGGCTATCCGGGCCGTCGCTATTACGGTGGCTGCGAGCAGGTCGATCGCGTCGAGGAGCTTGCCCGCGCCCGCGCCTGCGAGCTGTTCGGTTGCCGCTATGCTAACGTTCAGCCGCATTCGGGCGCCAACGCGAACCTCGCCGCCTATGCGGCATTGCTGGAGCCGGGCGACACCGTGCTCGGCATGAGTTTGGACCAGGGCGGCCATCTCACGCACGGCAGCCCGGTCAACTTCTCGGGCAAGCTCTACCGCTTTGTGCCCTATGGATTGAACCTTGAGACCGAGACGATCGATTACGACGAGCTCGAGCGTCTGGCCGCCGCGGAGCGCCCCGCGCTGATCGTGGGCGGTGCGTCGGCCTATCCGCGTATCATCGATTTCGAGCGCCTGGCGTCCATCGCCCATGGAGTCGGCGCACGCCTCATGATCGATATGGCTCACATCGCCGGACTTGTGGCGACGGGCGCCCATCCATCGCCGCTGCCCCATGCCGACGTCGTGACCTCGACGAGTCACAAGACGCTGCGCGGCCCGCGCGGCGGCTTTATCCTCACCAACGACGAGGAGCTGGCGCGCGCGATCGACAAGGCGGTGTTCCCCGGCACGCAGGGCGGTCCGCTCATGCATGTGATCGCGGCCAAGGCTGCAGCGTTTGGCGAGGCCTTGCGGCCCGAGTTTGCCGACTACATCGCCCACGTGGTGGAAAACGCCGCGGCGATGGGCGAGGGGCTTGTCGCAGGCGGCCTGCGTCTGGTGTCCGGTGGCACGGACAACCATCTGTGCCTTGTCGACCTGACCGCCGCCGACGTGACCGGGCGCGATGCCGAGCGCCTGCTCGAGCGCGTCGGCTTGACGGTGAACAAGAACTCGATTCCGGGCGAGCCGCGCTCGCCGTTCGTGACGAGCGGTATCCGCGTGGGCTCCGCCGCCGCGACGACCCGCGGCTTCACGCGCGACGAGTTCTACGAGATCGGTGCGCTCATCGCCCGTACGGTGTTTCATGCTGAGGACGCGGCGGTGCTTGCCGATGTCCACGCCCGCGTGGCGGAGCTGCTTGCTGCTCATCCGCTCTATCCTGGGCTCGGGCACTCGGGTCTTTCCTTCGCCTGACGATCGGGCGGGCTGCAAGAAAACAAGAGAGGCGGGCTCCGTCGCGGAACCCGCCTCTCGATTCGTCTGCTCGGGCAGCGTGTGCGCTAGCCCCAGAAGCTATCGTCGCCGTCCTTGCTCGGTCCACGGTCGACGTAGATCTTGTGCGTGCGCTTCTCGAGCACGAACGCCACGATTGCGAAGATGACGACGCCCGCTACGAAGAGCACAGCAACGCCTTCACGGGTGCCAAACAAAAAGGAAAAAAACGCGTCCATGTGATGCCTTCTCGCCTTCTCGGTCTAGGAAAAACTCTCACAAGTATATACTGGCGAAAGCACAGTCATGCCGCTCGTCCCAATTGCACATCAAGCGTATGCGGACGGGGGCACAGCAACCGGAGGTACCATGCTTGACATTAAGTACGTTCGCGAGAATTCCGACGCGATCGATACCGCCATGGCAAATCGTCAGACCTCGTGGGATCGCGAGAAGTTCTTCGCGCTCGACGATGAGCGCCGCGCTGTGATCACCGAGGTCGAGGAGCTGCAGGCTACGCGCAACGCCGAGTCCAAAAAGATCGGCGTCCTCATGCGTGAGGGCAAGCGCGACGAGGCCGAGGCCGCCAAGGAAGCCGTGCGCGAGGTCAACGAGAAGATCGACGGTCTTGCGTCCCGCCGCTCGGACCTCGAGGCGCAGCTCACCGATTTCATGGCGCATCTGCCCAATCTGCCTTACGAGGCCACGCCGGTGGGCGTGGACGAGACCGAGAATCCCGAGCGTCGCCGTTGGGGCACCCCGCGTGACTTCGCTGCCGAGGGCTTCGAGGCCAAGCCGCACTGGGATCTGGGTACCGACCTGGGCATCCTCGATTTCGAGCGCGGCGCCAAGCTGTCCGGCGGCCGCTTCACCGTGCTGTCGGGTGACGGCGCGACGCTCGATCGCGCGCTCGAGAGCTTCTTCCTCAACACGCATCTCGCCGCGGGCTTCCGCGAGTTCATCCCGCCGGTGGTCGTGAACCGCGAGATCATGTATGGCACGGGCCAGCTGCCCAAGTTTGAGGACGATGCCTATCACGTGGGCGACGATCAGTTCCTGATCCCCACCGCCGAGGTTGTGCTCACCAACCTGCACGCCGGCGAGGTGCTCGACGCCGCCGATCTGCCGCTGTGGTACACCGCGGGCACGCCGTGCTTCCGCGAGGAGGCGGGTTCTGCCGGTCGCGATACGCGCGGCATCATCCGCCAGCATCAGTTCACCAAGGTCGAGATGGTGAAGTTCGCCACGCCGGAGACCTCCGATGACGAGCTCGAGTCCATGGTCGCCGAGGCTGAGCACATCCTGCAGCTGCTCGAGCTGCCCTACCGCGTGATCAGCCTGTGCACGGGCGATCTGGGCTTCTCGGCGCGCCAGACCTACGATATCGAGGTGTGGCTGCCGAGCTACAACAGCTACAAGGAGATCTCCTCGTGCTCCAACTGCGGTGACTTCCAGGCGCGTCGCGCAAACATTAAGTACCGCGACCCCGAGCATTTCAAGGGCACGCGCTTCGTGCACACGCTGAACGGCTCCGGTCTGCCCACCGGCCGCACCATGGCAGCCATCATGGAGAACTACCAGAACCCTGACGGCTCCATCACCATCCCCGAGGTGCTGCGTCCCTACATGGGCGGACGCGAGCGCATCGAGCCGCGCGCATAGGAAAACGCGGAATCTGCCGTATGGGAAGCGGCGGTCGGCTTTGTGCCGGCCGCCGCTTTTTGGGTGCCTGGTTGAGGGGGAGGGTGTCCGGAAGGGGCTTATCGGGGAAGCTAACGCCCCCAGCGCTCGAAGAACGCCACGGCGTTGTCGTAGCAAAGCTTGCGGGTGATGTCGGCGCCAAAGCGTCGCACGAACACATCCTGCAGCTGCGGCATCTTGGCGGCAGATGAGATGCATGCGGGAAGGTCGGTACCGTCGAAATCGCTGCCGAGCGCCACGACGTCCTCGCCGCCCAAATCGAGCCAGTGCTCGATGTGGCGACACAGGTCGTCCTCGGTGGGCGGTGTCACCTGCGCGTCGTCGCGCAGGAAGTCCGGGCAGTAGTTGAGGCCGACAACGCCGCAGCGGTCGCGTATCTCGGCGAACTGCGCATCGGTGAGGTTGCGCGGATGGGCGCAGACAGCACGGCTGTTGGAGTGGCTTGCCACGAACGGTTTGGTTGTCAGGCGGGCGACGTCGACGAAGCACACGTCGTTGAGGTGCGAGACGTCGAGGATCATGCGCTCGTCCTCCATCGCACGGATCGCATCGGCGCCCGCGGGCGTGATGCCCGCCTCGGGGGCATCGCATCCACTGGCGAGCGGTCCTTGTGCGTTCCAGCTCAGCGACGCCATGAGGACACCGCGCTCGGCCGACCGCGCGATAGCGTCGCGACCGAGTGCGAAGAAGCGCGCGTTTTCCACCGTTCGGACGGCGACGTGCTTGCCGCGCTCAAGAGCGGGACGGATCTGCGACGCCTGAGCGGCAAAGGAGATGCGGTCCTCGTTGGCAGCGACCTCGTGCTCGAGAT
>CASEEY010000084.1 GCA_949287055.1 uncultured Collinsella sp. | reverse complement strand
GGCGGCTGCGCAGGCGATGACGGCGATGAGCGCGATGACGACCGAGAACGCGATGACCTTCCGCTGGTTCGCGGTCCGTGCGGCTGCGGCGCGGGCGCGAATCTTGGACGGCGCCATGCGCGCACCAGGGGCGTCCGCGGCAGGGGCGATAACCTCGGTGGCGTCGGCAGAGCCATAGCCCGAGGCGTAGCCGCTGCGTGCGCGGTTGCCGGCCGTCTTGATCTTGCGCGCGCTCGCGTCGAGGAAGCGGCGGTACAGTTGGGACGAGACGACCGTGACCACCGAGCTCACCGCCGCGCCGATGATCGAGCCGGCAAGTCCGATATACGATGCGAGCGCCACGGAGGTCGCGGCGGCAGCGGCGCCGGCGATGATCTGTGCGACGGACAGCCCGTCGAACAGCCCCTGTTTGATCGGGATGGCCTGCGTCTGTCCGATCAGGTCGTCCTTGCTGGGTGCCTCATGGTCGGAGGGGCGCACGTAGATGCGCGTCTTCCGACGGCTCGTGTAGTCGTCCATATAGGGTGCCATGCCCGGTCCTTTCGCTCATGGCGGAATGCGTGAAGAAGGATGCCCGATGCGCGCCGACATGCGAGCGCGCCGAACGGGCTCCTTGGCATTTTGTACCCGTGGACGACGTGTCGAGGCCCCGCGCGCAAGAGAACAAAAAGTAGCAACACACGGGGATTTCCTATGGAGCTTTGAGATGGGAGCTCAGCTGGAGCGGCGGGAACCTGACGAGGGCTTACGCGAGCATGCCGAGGGGGGGCATGGGCGTCCAGCTGCGGTCGCGGTAGATCTTGCGCGCATCGCGCATGCCGCGCACAAGGGCCGGGATGCCCGTCGCAAACGACCGGTCGACCATGATCAGGCGAATGAGCTCCTTGATGAAGGTCGCCGCGGTTCCCACGCCGTACCAGAAACGATGGTAGTCCCCGTGCGCTTTCAGGTACTGCGCGGTATAGCCGCGGTTTCGCATGATGAAGTAGCGGTTGAAATCGCTCGTCGAGTTGAGCTGCCGCTTGCCGGCGATGTCCCAATTGGACACGGCGCGCCCGCGCTTGAGGATGACGTCGCTGACGGCTGCCGCCTTAAATCGCTTGCTCGCAAGATAGCCGTAGACGGCGTCGTCCCCGTAGATGAAGTAGCGCGGGTCGGGAAGGCCGATTGCCTTCACCACGCGGCGCGAGAACAGGCCGCCCTCAAAGCACAGCTGGTTGGTGGGACGAAAGCCCGTGGGGCCAAAGCCCGCAGGCGCGATGGGGTTGGGGATGCCGAGCGGCGTGATCAGGCGATACATCCAGTAGAAGTCGCCGCCGTCGAAGTCGTGGCGCGCACCCTGGATGACATCGAAGCGGTCAGTCCAGCGCGAGAGCTTGTCGATGGCGTCGGGCAGGACCGTCACGTCGTCGTCCATGACCCAGAACCATTGCGCGCCCAAGCGATAGGCGCGATCGATGCCGGCCGAAAAGCCGCCGGCGCCACCCAGGTTATCGGCCTGCGGGGCGTAGACGACGCGCGCGTCTCCGTCGAGCTCGTCGGGCTCGGGTGCGCCCCATGCGGCGTCGAGGCGCTCATTGAGGTCGGCAACCATGCGGGCGGTTCGCTCGGAGTTCTCGTTGTCGACGACGATGATGCGCCACGGCGCGGTTGTCAGGTTGACCAGGGATTCGAACAGATCGGCAAGCAGTTCTTGGCGCTTGTAGGTGACGGCGATGACGGCAAGCCGGTCGATGGGGCACGGCGTGCAGGTGTGCTTGTCCCCGTCTCTGTCCAGGATGTGTTCCATGTCCGAGCCACCGCCTTTCGAGGGGCTGTCGGTGAGTTGGGGCGTGCGCTCGATGGGGGCGACACGATGCGGCTCATTATAGGAACGCCGTGTTTGCAAACCGTAAGAATGGCGAAAGCTTGCAGTATCTGTATCAAAACGAAATGGTTTCTTTATCTATGTGAAGAGCGCGTGTCACATCTGTCTACCTGCGGTAAAGAGTTTTACAACTTTGCATCATCCCGGCCGGCGCGGGGTAGTATCGCAGCGCTTTGTATGGTGAGAGCCAACGCGAGGAGGCGGCACCGTGGATTTTGCAAACAGAGCGGGTGAGGCCGCCGGGGCACCCGTGCGGTCGGGAGAGGCACCCGTACTCTCGCTGCTCGTTCCCGTCTATAACGTCAGGAGCTATCTCGAGGAGAGCCTTGCGTCGGCATGCTCCCAGTCGCTTTCCGACATCGAGATCGTGTGCATCGACGACGGGTCGACCGACGGCTCGGCGGACATCTTGCGCGCCCGCGCCGAACGCGACGCGCGCATCCGCGTGATATCGAAGGAAAACACGGGCTACGGCGACTCCATGAACCGGGGTCTCGCCGCTGCCCGCGGCGAGTTCGTAGGCATCCTCGAGCCCGATGACCTTGCATGTGCGGACGGCCTGCGCGCGCTCGTCACCGCCGCCCGTAAGGCCGGCGCCGATTTGGCGAAGGGCAACTTCGAACGGTACTGGTCCGTCCCCCGCGTGCGTACGGCGCCTGTGCGGGTTGTGCCCGCGGACAGGTGCGGTAAGGCGCTGCGCCCCCGGGACGACGCGACGATCTTCTCCTGCGAGCCCTCGATCTGGTCGGCGGTGTACCGTCGTTCGTTTTTGGAGGACAACGGCATTCGCTTTTTGCCCACGCCCGGCGCGTCGTTTCAGGATTGCTCCTTTGCGTTCAAGGTGCTCGCGAGCGCCGAGCGCGCGGTCTACGTCAACAGGGCGGTCGTGCGCTATCGACAGGACAACGAGAGCTCGTCGGTCAAGGCGCCTGACAAGGCGTTTTGCACATGCGGCGAATACGCCGAGATCGAGCGCTGGATCGGATGCGAGTTCGCCGCGCGCCATGGCGAGGCGGAGGCGGCCCGGCTGCTGCGCGCAGCCCAGGTTGCCAAGTACGACTCGTATATGTGGAGCTATGTCCGCTTGGCGCCGGAGCTCCGCGCGCCGTTTCTTGACCGCATGGCGCGCGAGTTCGCGCGGGATCTGGACGCCCAGACGGTGTCGCTTGCGGACTTTCGCCCCTGGAAGCGTGCGAACCTCGAGGCGATCGTGCGCGACCCCGAGCTCTGGCTCAAAAGATATCCAGGCTATGCCACGGCGGGACCGCTTGGACGCATGGTCCACTACCTGCGGCTGGGAGGTCCCGGCCTGGTGGCATCATACGCGTTGGGCAGGCTTCGCCATGGCTGATGAGACGAACGCTGCCATGCCGTCTGGGCAGGTGTCCGACGCCTGTGCGCCGCAGTCGCCCCTCATGACCTTCGTCGTTCCCGTCTACAACACCGAGGCGACCGTGGGCGCGTGTCTGGACTCGGCGCTCGCCCAGACCGTGCGCGACATCGAGGTCGTCTGCGTGGACGACGGCTCGCCCGACGGGGCGGGGGAGGTGCTCGAGCGCTACGCCGCGCTCGATGGCCGCGTGCGCGTCCTGCATCAGGCGAATGCCGGTCTGGCTGCGGCGCGCAACGCCGGCATGGCCGCCGCGCGCGGGCGTCTTGTGGCGTTTCTCGATTCCGACGACATGGTCGCGCCGACCTTTGCGGAGCGCATCGCCCGCGCCTTCGCGTCGGCGCGCGATGTCGACGTCGTGACCTGTGGCGCTGCCTGTGAGCCGCCCGAGCTCGCCTCGGCGCGCATCAAGCGCCTGCTGAGTCCCGCCGACGCCGTCTATCGCGGCTTCAGTGCGGACCTGCTGTTCTCCGCCAACGCGCAGCCCTATGCGTGTCGCACGGTCGTCGACCGCTCGTTTGCCCTGCGCGAGAACATTCGCTTCGATGAGTCGTTGCGCTTCGCGGAGGACGTCGCCTTTCACTTCACCGTGTATCCGCTCGCTCGCACGACGGTGCTCATATCGGACAAGCTCTACCGCTACCGCATGAACGACGCCTCGCTCACGCATGAACACGACGGCGCGGCCGCCCGGGAGCGCAAACTCGCCAGGCATCTGGACGTGCTTGCGAGCATCTTCTCGGCATGGGATGCGCGCGGCCTCGGTCCTCTGTGTCCCGAGCGGATGGTCACGTGGTGCCTCGACTTCACCCTGTTCGACATCGCCTGCCTTGATCCGAAGACGTCCGGTGCGATGTCGTGCCGTTTGAACCGGATGCTCACCCGGGTATATGGGGCGGCGTGGGCGGACCTGCCTGCGCACCCCGCCGTCCGTCGCGCGGCGCATGCCGTGGCGGACGCGGACGCCTGCGGAATCAGGCTCGGACGGCTCGGCTTGGCGCGCTTCTTCGTGGCGACGCGCGGCTGGGCGCAGTGTCTCGCGCGCCTGGTGCGATAGCGCGCGTCCGAACGCCGAGTGGGCGGCGGTGATGCGCAGGGGACGGCGTCGGGAACACCGCGCAAGGGGATTAGGTCGCCGCGCCTTCTTGGCCGATGGGCCTCATCTGTCCGTCCGTGAGCTCGCGGGTGCCGTCGGGTGCTCGACAACGCTACAATAGCGGGAGCAACACGACTGCGAAGGAGCGGGCATGGACGAGCTGTATGTTACGGGCGCACAGAGGGCGTCGGGATCTTGTGGCGACGGGTTTTTCCGCGTTGCG
The DNA here is from genome assembly GCA_949287055.1 of uncultured Collinsella sp. GTDB lineage: Bacteria > Actinomycetota > Coriobacteriia > Coriobacteriales > Coriobacteriaceae > Collinsella. Next base: position 3,220 of record CASEEY010000084.1, on the reverse strand, counting down.
GCGGCCACCCCGCATATCCGGGTCGCCGACGTCGACGCCAACGCCGATGCGGCGCTCGCCTGCATCCGTGACGCCGCGGCGCGCGGAGTCGGCGCGCTCGTGCTTCCCGAGCTCAACCTGACCGGGTATACCTGCGCGGACCTGTTCTTGGATCGCGCGTTGCTGCGCGCTTGCGAGCGCGCCGTGGCGCGGCTGCTCGACGAGACGCGCGACCTGCCGATCCTGTTTACCCTCGGCGTCCCCGTCGCCTGCGACGAGGCGCTGTACAACTGCGTCGCCGTGTGCTGCGCAGGGCGCCTGCTGGGCCTCACCGTCAAGCGCAACCTGCCCACCTACAGTGAGTTCTACGAGCGCCGCTGGTTTGCTCCCGCCCCCATCAATCCCATGCGGCCCATTCGCTATGCGGGTCAGGAGTCCGTGTCCATAGGGTGGGGCACCGTCTACCGCTGCGTCGATGCCGGCCTTGAGGACGTGGTGATCGGCGTCGAGGTCTGCGAGGACCTGTGGGTGCCCGCGCCGCCTTCGATCGACATGGCGGTGAGCGGCGGCGCGACCGTCATCCTCAACGCATCAGCCTCCGATGAGGTCATCGGCAAGGCGGAGTACCGCCGCGACCTGGTGCGCGGGCAGTCGGCGCGCCTGTATTGCGCCTATGCGTATGCCGACGCGGGCGAGGGGGAGTCCACGACCGATCTGGTCTTCGCCGGCGAGAACCTCATCGCCGAAAACGGCAGCCTGGTTGCGCGCACCGACCTGTTCACCTGCGATATGGCCGTAGCCGACGTCGACATCGACCGTCTGCTCGCCGAGCGCCGCCGCTGCACCACGTGGGAGAAGCCCGCGTTTTCCTGCGGCCCCAGAAGCGTCGTCGACTTCTCCTATCGGGGCGAGGCCTACGTCGCCGGGCAGGAACCGGCGTCCGATGCGCCGAAGCTCATGCGCTCGGCCCTCACGTGCGACCGGGTCTTTGCCCGCATGCCGTTTGTCCCCGCCGACCGCGGCGACCTCGCCGAGCGCTGCGAGACGATCTTCGGTCTGCAGGCTGCGGGTCTGAAGACGCGTCTTGCCCACACCGGCACCAAGCGCGCCGTCATCGGTCTGTCCGGCGGTCTCGACTCCACGCTCGCCCTGCTCGTCACCGTCCGCGCCTTCGACGCCCTGGACATGCCGCGTACCGGTATCACCGCCGTCTCCATGCCCGGGTTCGGCACGACGGGACGCACCAAGGGCAACGCCGAGACGCTCGCCTGTGCCCTTGGCGTGGATTTCCGCGAGATCTCGATCCATGCGGCGGTGGAGCAGCACTTTGCCGACATCGGGCACGACCCTGCCGTCACCGACGTCACCTACGAGAACAGCCAGGCCCGCGAGCGCACGCAGATTCTCATGGACCTTGCCAACGAGCTCGGCGGCTTCGTGATCGGCACGGGTGATCTGTCCGAGCTCGCGCTCGGTTGGGCCACCTACAACGGCGACCACATGAGCATGTACGCCGTGAACGCGAGCGTCCCCAAGACGCTCGTGCGGCACCTCGTCCGCTATGCGGCTGGTCTGTATGGCGGCAAGATCGAAGAGACCCTGCTCGACATCCTGGACACGCCCGTTTCTCCCGAGCTGCTGCCGCCGACCGGCGACGGCCAGATCGCACAGAAGACGGAGGACCTCGTGGGGCCTTACGAGCTGCACGATTTCTTCCTGTACCACCTGCTGCGCTTCGGGTTCGCCCCGGGCAAGATCTACCGCATGGCGTGCCGCTCGTTTGCCGGCGTCTACGACGAGCGCACCGTCTGGAGCTGGCTGCGCGTGTTCTACCGGCGCTTCTTTGCCCAGCAGTTCAAGCGCAGCTGCCTGCCGGACGGCCCCAAGGTGGGTTCGGTCACGCTCAGTCCGCGCGGCGACTGGCGCATGCCCTCCGATGCGAGCGCCCGCCTGTGGCTCGCCGAGATCGACGAGCTGGAGCCCGCGTCCTGATACGGAGACGTATCATGTTGTCATGCCCGTAGTCGCGTGGGGGTCGCATTGCGCTGCGGCATCGCGCGCCCTTGATGATCCGGATGAAACCCTGTGAGTGGAGGAGATGCATCCATGCAGTTCTCAAAGCGTCTCGATCTGTTTGGCGACGAGGTGTTCGCCGCCCTCAACCAGCGCCGCCTGAAGCTCGAGGCCGAAGGCCGCACCATCTATAACCTTTCGGTCGGCACGCCCGACTTCGCTCCGTACGACCATGTGGTCGAGGCGCTGCGCACGGCTGCCGCCGAGCCCACGGAGTGGAAGTACAGCCTGGGCGATCTGCCCGAGCTCAAGCAGGCTGTTTGCGACTACTACGCGCGCCGCTTCGGGGTCGAGGGCATCACGCCCGACATGGTGGCCAGCTGCAACGGCACGCAGGAGGGCGTGGGCCATCTGGGCCTGGCACTGCTCGATCCGGGCGATACGGTGCTCGTGCCCGATCCGTGCTATCCGGTGTTCGAGGCGGGCGTGAAGATCGCCGGCGGCGAGCTCGCCTACTACCCGCTCAATGCGGAGCACGATTTTCTGCCCTATGTGGCCGGTATCGACCCTGCGGTGGCCGATCGCGCCAAGTACATGATCGTGTCGCTGCCCGCCAACCCCGTGGGAAGCGTGGGGACGCCGGAGCTCTACGAGGAGATCATCGCCTTCGCGCGCGAGCACGACCTGCTGATCGTCCATGATAATGCCTATTCCGACATCGTCTACGACGGCCCGCACGGCGGCAGCTTCCTGAGCTATCCCGGCGCGCTCGAGGTGGGTGTCGAGTTCTTCTCGCTGTCCAAGTCCTTCAACGTGACCGGCGCGCGCATCGGCTTCATCGTCGGCCGCTCGGACGTCGTGGCGGCGTTCGCCAAGCTGCGCGGTCAGATCGACTTCGGTATGTTCTTCCCGAGTCAGCGCGCCGCGATCGCCGCGCTGGTCAGCGCCATGAATCGTGCCGCTGCCATGGGCGTATTCCGGAAGGGGGAGGGAGCGCCCGAACATGAATGAAGTGAACCGGGCCCGCTGGAAACTTCTGGGCGGGATTTTCATTGTCATCATCCTCATTCACGTGATTGCGGTGAGCTGCATTGTCGCGAGTCATCATCCGGTGGATTCCGCGGCAGCGGCTTCTTCGGAGGAGTCGTCCCGGGAAGTTGCCTCGAAAGAGCCGGAAAAGGCTCCGGAGGCCATAGACTTCTCGAAGGTGGAGATCGAGCCGCTGTTT
>CASEEY010000083.1 GCA_949287055.1 uncultured Collinsella sp. | reverse complement strand
CGTCGCCGCGCTCGCCGGCAAGCTCGCGGCCGTCGTGGATCGGCTGGCCGCCGCCGCCCACACAGCCGCCGGGGCACGCCATGATCTCGACGAAGTCATAGGAGACCTCGCCGGCGCGCAGCGCCTCGATGAGTCGATGGGCGTTGCCCAGACCGTGCGCCACCGCGACACGCAAGGGCGTTCCTGCCAGATCGAAGGTCTTCTCCTTCCAGCCGTCCAGGCCGCGCACGCCCGAGAACGCATCGGGATCGGGGTTCTCGCCGGTAGCGAGATAGTACGCGGAACGCAGGGCGGCATCCATGACGCCGCCGGTGGCGCCGAAGATCACGGCAGCGCCGGTACCGAAACCGAGCGGCTGGTCGAGCTCCTGCTCCTCGATCGTGGTCGCATCGATGTGCGAGGCGCGCACCATGCGGTCGACCTCGCGCACGGTGAGCACGACATCGACGTCGGGATCGCCGTTCTCCCCCACCATGGTGGGAAGCGCAGCCTCGGACTTCTTGGCAACGCAGGGCATGATCGACACGCAGAAGATCTTGGAGGGATCGACGCCCAGCGCATCGGCGTAGTAGGTCTTGGCCACGGCGCCGAACATCTGCTGCGGTGACTTGGAGGTGGACACCTGGTCGAGCATGTCGGGATAGTGCGACTTGACGTAGCGGATCCAACCCGGGCAGCACGAGGTGAACATCGGGAACTTGATGTTCTCGCCGCCGGGCTCCCCGGCCTTCTTGATGCGCTCGAGCAGCTCCGAGCCCTCCTCCATGATGGTGAGGTCGGCGGAGAAGTTCGTGTCGAACACGTAGTCGAAGCCCATCATGCGCAGCGCGGTGGCAAGACGCTCGACGGTCGCCTCGTCACGGGACAGGCCGAGCGACTCACCCCACGAGGTGCGCACGGCGGGCGCAATCTGCACAAGGCAGATCTTGTCCGGATCGGCCAGCGCGTCGAAGACGCGCTCGGTGTCGTCGCGGGCGCGCAGGGCACCGGTCGGGCAGTGCGTGATGCACTGGCCGCACAGGGCGCAGTCGGTCTCGGAGAGCTTCTTGCCGCCGGCGACGTTCACGACCGTATGGCTCGCGCGGCTCGTGAGGTCCCACACGCCGGTCCCCTGGACCTTCTCGCAGATCTGGATGCAGCGCAGGCACTTGATGCACTTGTCGTTGTTGCGGATGAGCGGGAACGAGGGGTCGGACTTGAAACCCTCGAGGTGCTTGGAAAACGGCAGGTCGGTGATGCCGAGATCGTTGGCGAGCGACTGCAGCGAGCAGTTGCCCGAACGCGTGCAGCTCGTGCACTCAGAATCGTGCTGCGACAGCAGGAACTCGACGTTGGTCTTGCGGGCGATACGCGCCTTGTTGCTGTTGGTACGCACGACCATGCCGTCGAGCACGTAGTTGTTGCACGCGGCGACGAGCTGATCGATACCCTCGATCTCGACCACGCACACGCGGCAGGCGCCGACCTCGTTCAGGTCGCGCAGATAGCACAGCGTCGGGATCTTGATGCCCACGGACGCGGCGGCATCGAGAATCGTCGTGTGCTCGGGAACCTCGACCTCGCGGTCGTCGATGATGAGCTTTACCACTGGAAGTTCCTCCCCCCACGGAACGCGCCGAAGCCGAAGTGATCGCAGCGCAGGCAGCGCGAGGCCTCCTGGTGGGCCTCCTCCTCGGTCAGGCCGATCTCCGCCATCTCGAAGTCGCCGATGCGCTCGGCGGCGTCGCGCTCCTTGAGCTCGCAGCGACCGCACAGACGCTTGCCCTTGAACTGAACGGGCGGCAGCTCGACGTCGAGCTCGATGTTATGGTCGAAGCCAAGATGCCGGTCGATGTTGGCTGCCGCAACCTTGCCGGCGTTGATGGCGCGGATGACGGTCGCGGGACCGGTCTGGCAGTCGCCGCCGGAGTACACGCCGTCAAAACCTGCCACCGCGCCCTCGGTATCCGTGACGATGCGGCCCCACTTGCACGGGATGCCGATCTTCTCAAACGTAGCCGAGTCGATGTCCTGACCGATCGCAACGATCACGCGGTCGCAGGCGATCAGCTGCTCAGGCGCAGCCGCGGCGCGCGGCGCAGGGCGACCGCGGCGAGGCGCGCCGATGATCTGCGGCTGAACCACCACACCGGCAACACGGCCATCGTCGGTCGTCTCGATGCGAACCGGGGCGTTGAGCTCCATGATCTGGCAGCCCTCGGCCTCCGCGCCGGCGATCTCGGCGTCCTGCGCGGTCATATCGCAGATGCGGCGACGGTACGCGATGATGACCTTCTCGGCACCCAGGCGCACGCTGGAGCGTGCGACATCCATGGCAACGTTGCCGCCACCGATGACCACGACGCGCTCGCCGGAAAAGTCCGGCATCTCGCCATCGCCGATAGCGCGCAGCATCTGGACGGCCGAGACGACGCCTTGAGCGTCTTCGCCCTCAAGGCCGAGCTTCTTGTCGCTGTGGGCGCCGATAGCCAGATAGACGGCATCATAATCGCGACGCAGCTGTTCGAGGCCGGCGCCGTCTATAGAGCATTCGAGCTCGACGTCGATACCGCAGTCCAAGATCCACTGGATCTCGGCCTCGAGGTCCTCGCGCGGCAGGCGGTAGCTCGGAATGCCATAGCGCAGCATGCCGCCGAGGTGCTTGCGCTGCTCGAAGATCTTGACCTTATGGCCCATGAGCGCAAGATAGTACGCACAGCTGATGCCGGCGGGGCCGCCGCCGATGACGGCGACGTTCTTGCCGGTCGGCTCGGCCATGTTGGGACGGTAGTCGTGCTCCATATGGTCGGTCGCGTAGCGCTTGAGCGCGAGGATGTTCAGCGGATCGTCGACGATACCGCGACGGCAGTGCATCTCGCAGGGATGCTCGCACACGCGGCCGCACACGACCGGCAGCGGGTTGTCCTTGCGAATCAGGCGCACCGCATCGGCGTAGCGGCCCGCCTCGACGAGGGAGATGTATCCCGGAATGTCGACGTTGGCCGGGCAGCCCGCAACGCACGGGACGCGCTCGTTCTGCTCGAAGCCGCACGCGTGCTCACGGACGTGATGCTCGAAGTCATCGCGGAAGCCGCGCACCGCCATGAGGGCCATCGAACCGGCCTCGTAGCCGATCGCGCAATCGCTCGACAGGTAGATCGTGTTCGCGGTCTTCTCGATCAGGTCGATCGTCTCGAGCGTCGCGCGGTTCGCCAGAACCTCCTCAAGGAGGTCGGCGAGCGCCTTCAGACCGACGCGGCAGGGCGTGCACTTGCCGCAGCTCTGCGTGGCGCACATGTTCACCAGCGCCGCCGTGAACTCGACCGGACAGGGCGCAAGCGAACGAGCGGCGAGGCGCCGTCCGAGCGCATCATGCAGGTCGTCCATGACGGCCTGGGCATGGCTGCGCTCCATGACATGAAGTCGTGCCATAAAAACTCCCCTCTGAACGTGTCAATAAACTTTTATCACGCATACAGGCGCAATGAGCCGACGAACCTCCAAACGGACGGAACGGCTTCGTAAGCGTGCAGGTCGCAGCGCACCCACGGAACTTTCACCGTAAGGACACCCGGTGGGCTCTCCCAAAATGATAGACACTTTATCCAAGTGGAGTGATAGAACTTTATCATCATGCCATGCGTCACCGGCATGGCTGCAGAGACCGTCGCCGCGAACGACGATATGAGATTACCGCCCGAGCATGAATTCGAGCGCCCGAAGGCGGGCGTCAAGATGGGTCGCCGCCCACAGATGGGCCAAGGCGAGCAGATACGAGGCGGTCGTCACATCGATCGGCGAGGAGGCGAGCTCATCGAACCGCGCGTGAATGCATGCACGCAGCCATTCCACCTGGGTCGCATCGACCGGCTCGGCCCCCGGTATGCTCGAGGCGCACGAACCGCATAGCAGCCCGCCGGCACTCGCCGAGAAATAGCTGACCGCGGCATCGCCGCAGGCGACGCATGAGGAGAAGTCGGGCCGGTAGCCAAGATGCGAAAGCACCTTGAACACGTAGGCAGCGACCACGATATCCAGGTGGACGGCGTCGGTCGAAACGTCGCCGACCACCTGCAGTGCGCGCTGGGTGATCGAGAAGATGTAGGGATCCTCGGCATCCTCGTAGCAGCACAGGCGGGCGATGTCGGCCACCGCGCTCGCCGCGCTCATGCGCTCGTAGGTAGGCGCCGACCCGAGCGGCGCTTCAAGAAGCTCGGCCTGCGAGACGATATCGAGGTTGCGCCCGTGTGCAAGCAGAAGGTCGGTCGTGCAGAACAGCTCGCAGCGAGCCGCAAGCCGGCTGCCGGGCTTTCGCGCGCCCTTGGCGACGGCGCGAATCTGCCGCCCGGAATCGGCCAGCAGGGTCAAGATCAGGTCGGTCTCCTTCAGCTTGACCTTGTCGAGCACGAGCGCGCGCGTGCGATATGTTCGAGAACCCGCCACAGGACAGTCACCACATCCAACCGCGCGCCCGCCAGCGCCATGCAGGCGGATGCACGGCGATTCGCCTTCTACTCCTCGAACGCGTAACCCATGCGTCGGATCTCGCGCTCATCGTCGCGCCATCCGCGCTGGACGCGCACGTCAAGCGCCAAAAACACCTTGCGGCCGAACAGGCGCTCGAGATCGCGCCTGGCATCGGTTCCGATGTGCTTGATCATCTCGCCGCGACGCCCGACGAGGATGCCCTTCTGCCCCTCGCGCTCCACGTACACCGTGGCGTGGGCGCGAACGAGCTTGCGGGAGCGCTCGAAGGCGTCGCAGACGACGCCGACGGAGTGCGGCACCTCCTCGCGGGTGCGCAGCAGGACCTTCTCGCGAACGAACTCGGCGACGAGCGTCGCGTCGTCGGTGTCGGTATCCATCCCCTTGGGATACCAGCGAGGACCGGCGGGGAGATGCTCAGAGACGAGCTCGATGAACGGCTCGACGTTGAAATGCTCGGTAGACGACACGACGATCTCGTCATCGAAGTCGACGAGCTCGCGGGCGCGCGCGAGCTGGCTCATCATCTTGGCCTGGTCGACCTTGTCGGCCTTGGTGAGCACGAGGATCTTGGTCGCACGAGAGACGCGCACGCGCTCGGCGATCCACTCGTCGCCGCGGCCGATGGGCACGGACGCATCGATGAGGAAGGCGACGACGTCGACATCGGAAAGCTCGGCGAGTGCGGAGCGATTGAGTTCGGAGCCCAAACCGTCTTTGGGCTTGTGGATGCCGGGCGTATCCACGAAGACAAGCTGGAACCCGTCGCGATCGACGATCGCCCGCATACGGCGGCGCGTGGTCTGCGCGACCGGGGACGTGATGGCCACCTTCGAGCCCATGCAGGCATTGAGCAGCGTGGACTTACCGGCATTGGGGCGGCCGACGAGCGCCACGAAACCGCTGCGGAAGCCCTCAGGCGTATCGCCCGCGACAAGCCCGAGCGTCGAGGCGGCCTCAGCGGCGTCGACCATCGCATCGAGCTCCTCGTCGCTCATGTCCGCGAAGGGATCGAACTCCTCGAGCATCTCGTCGTCCTCGACCGCGCCTTCATCGTCGAGCCGGTTCGCCTCGAGGTCGAGTTCGTCGTAGGTCGTCTGATCCATGGGTTCCTCCGATATATCGGTCGTCTACGCGATGAAGCCGAGGGCACGTGCGAACACGATGATCCCGACGATCGCGGCGGTGATGGACAGGGTGTACACGCTTGCAGCCGCGATATCTTTCGCGCGCTTGGCGAGCGGATGGAGCTCCTGGGTCGCAAGGTCGACGATAGCCTCGATGGCGGTGTTCACCAGCTCGGCGAAGATCACCAAGCCGAAGCACAGCGCGACCAGGCACCAGGAGAGCAGATCGATGCGGAGCGCGATGCCGACGACGACGGCCGCCACGCCGAGGGCGAGCATGACCTTGATGTTGCGCTCGGTCCGCACCGCGGTGACGAACCCCTCCATGGCATAGCCGAAGGAGCGCAAAAACGACGGGTGGTCTTTCTTCGATCCGGGAATCATGACAGCCTCCGCTTACTCGCCGTGATGGCGCGTGGTCGGTCCGATGCGAACCGCGCTCGGATCGTCACCGCGACGGCGCGCCAGCTCGCGCAGAATCTCCGCCTCGCGCTCCTCCATGGCAGCCGCCTCCTCGTCATTCAGGTGGTCGTAGCCCAATAGGTGCAGCAAGCCGTGGACGAGCATGAGTCGGCACTCCTCGGCAGGCGTGGCGTCAAACTGAGGGGCCTGGGTGGCAATGACGCCGGGAGCCAAGATCACATCTCCGAGCTCGACCGGTTCATCTTCTGGAATATCCTCGTCGAAAGGCGAATCGCATTCAAAGGAGAGCACGTCGGTGGGGGCGTCGATGTCGCGCCAGGCGCGGTTGAGCCCACGCATCTCCTCGTCGTCGACAAACGAGACCGATACCTCGACGGGGCGCGCGATGCCCTCATGAGCCATCGTGCACGCCACCGCCTCCTCGATCTCATCTGGGGACACGAGCGTGTCGAGCTCGGCATCGTTACTGATGAGCACGGCCATGGCCGCCTCCTTTCCGGGTCTTCGCGCCGGCGTCGGAACCGTGCGCCTCCTCATAGGCGTCATAGGCCTCGACGATGCGGCCCACGAGCGCATGGCGCACGACGTCGGTGCGATGGAGCCTGATGAACGCGACATCGTCAACGCCCGCGAGGATCTCCTCGATATCGGTAAGACCGCCGCGGCGACCGGGAAGATCGCGCTGGGTCGTATCGCCGGTGATGATGAACTTGGAGTTGAAACCCAGACGCGTCAGGAACATCTTCATCTGCTCGGGCGTGGTGTTCTGCGCCTCATCGAGCACGACGATGGCGTCGTTGAGCGTGCGGCCGCGCATGTAGGCCAGCGGGGCGATCTCGATGACGCCCTGCTCGACCAAGGCGGTCGCGCGCTCCATGTCGGTCATGTCGAACAGCGCGTCGAGCAGCGGGCGGACGTACGGATCGATCTTCTCCTGCAGGGTGCCGGGCAGAAAGCCGAGATTCTCCCCCGCCTCGACGACCGGTCGGGTGAGCACGATGCGGCCGACCTCATGGCGCTTGAGCGCCGCGATGGCGATCGCCATGGCAAGATAGGTCTTGCCCGTGCCGGCAGGCCCCGTGCAAAACGTGACGGTGTTCGACCGGATGGCATCGATATAGCGCTTCTGCCCGAGCGTCTTGGGCCTGATGGCATGACCGCGATACGTCAGCAGGATGTCGTCGGACAGGCCCGCGATATCGGAGCGCTCGAGGCGCAGCGACTCGAGCGCACGAAGCGCATCGGACTCGCTCGGCATATCCCCCGCTGACGCGAGTTTGATGAGATGCGTGAACAGGCGGGTCAGCAGCTCAACCTCATCAGGGGTTCCGCTCAACGAGATCGCGTTGCCCCGGACCACGACGGAAGCCGTCGTGTTGTCCTCGATCGCCCGCAGCACGGCATCGCCGGTACCCGTCACGCGGGACGGGTCGACGCCGTCGGGAACCGTCAGCCTGACCTTCGCCGAATCCATGTTCCTCCCCTGCTCTCAGGCGTCCTGGGCGCCCATGCGCCCATGCAGGACACCCTGTTCATCCATGTACATGATAGCAACCTCGACCAGAGAACCGACGGCGCCGTCGGGAGCATCGTCGATGACGATGCGGTGGAACGAGCCGAGCGTCGCGCGACCGGGATACTCGATGACCGCGCGCTCGACCGTTCCGATGCGCGCCGCGGCATCCTCGCGTGCGGTGCGCTCGACAAGCGCACGGATGCACGAGCTGCGCTGCGCCATGACTTCCGGCTCAACCTGATCGGGCATGGTCGCAGCCGGCGTTCCGGG
>CASEEY010000082.1 GCA_949287055.1 uncultured Collinsella sp. | reverse complement strand
GAAGAGCTTCTAAATCCATATGAAAGAAAAGCGAGCTATGCTTCGAGTGCCAACGAAAAAGCAATTGAACTTGGGGGCATTGGCGATCCCGCTGAGCAGGTCAACAAGCTTCATCGATATCTGACAGAAATTGGAAATCGTGCTAACGATAATATTGGCGATGCATTGAAAAAAGCCGAAGATCGCTTCACGGAATATCTTTCGGTGTGTATGTCGTTCTTTATTGATTATCTCTACCGTATGGATGAGAGCGCTTTCAGGCAGGTATGCCTCAGGAAATTGCTTGCTGAATACCCTGAGGCAATGGTGGGGAAGCAGGTTAGTTTCCGGCCGAACGATAAGAAAATAGAAGCTTACTCAGAGGCAATCAAGTTCGTGCAAGATCTTATCGCGAATCCGATGAGCAGCAAAAGTATGGCGGCACTCGTCAAGCCGCATCGTGATAGTAGCTCTTCGCGCCATGCGAGGGCGCGAGAGGATGGTAGTGGAGGCAGCCTTAGCAAAAGTAAGACAATTCAGGGTACGGTTACCGATACGCATCCGACGGCAGGGGTGTTTGTTGATATTGGCCGGGGTAGAACAGGGCTAATCTCGATGTCCAAGCTTAAACAATTCTTAGATATCGGTTACATTAATGATCCTGCAAACTACTTTAGTATCGGAGAAAAAATCGTTGTCCGTATAGCACGAATCCGAGATGATGGAATAATCTGCCTCAACATAGTAAAAAGGCAGATATAGAGAAGTGACAAGCGTTGGGCATTGCATCGAGATGCCCCGTACTTTTCCTCCAGCGTGATGTGGCGGTAGTACTTTGTGGGAATGACATGCATGGGTGGCGTATGTTTCTGTTCAAGGCTTGGACAGTGTTATGGAGTTTGCCAAACTCGTGAATGGGCCCATCGGCTCGACTGCGAAAATAAAAGACGAGAGCTAAGAGTTCATAGGAGGAGCGACGTGTGCTGCGGTATGCAGAAGGATGGCGCAAGACTCTCCTCCTCGCCAAGCTCGACGATGCAGAGAGAGCGTACGACGCAGACGAGTACGTCGACGGGAATTCCTTTACCGCGGATGTGAAAGCGCGCTATAGCTTGTAGCTGCATCTTGATCCGAGCGTTCATCGCACGTCACGGGCCCGTCTGCCATCCATCTTCCGGACGCATGACCTAGGATATCCACCAGGTGCCGTCCGCGGGCGACGAGGTCGTAGTCGTGGCCGTGTAGGTTCCAGTCGTAGATGATGCCGCGGGTCACGCAGAGGGTCTCCTCGGCGATCGCGTCGGGATCGCCGGTGAGCAGGCCGTTCTCGACGGCACGCTGCAGCGACTCGATCAGCTTGACGTTCAGTACGCGGTGCGCGTCGAGCATGTAACTGTGGTCGACCGAGAGCTGGTTCTTAAAGTACTGCGCCGCGGCGAACCCGCCCATGGCCTCCATGGAGCGCATCTGATGGTCGATGAGAAAATGGATGTCCTCGATGGCGCCCGCCGTCCGACGCGCGTCCCAATCTTGCTCGAGCTGCTGGTCAAACACGCGATAGCCTTCGTCAAGCAGGTTGTCCTTGCCTTCGAAATGATGGTAGAAGGCCCCGACGGAAACCCCCGCCGCATCGCAGATGTCCTTGACCGAGACCTGCTCGTAGGGGCGTTCCGCAAACAGGTCGAGCGCACATTTGAAGATCGCGCGCTTGGTCTCGCGCGCCTGAAGCGCCCGCTTGCCGGTCTCTGCCATCGTATCTCCTGACTGTGTCATGCCCGGTCGAATAGCCGTCGGTCGTGGCCGCGCCATGCCGATCGCTTCAATCCTAGCGTAACCACAGGCGAGAATGCGCCACGCAACGCGGCATTGTCATTCGGCTCTCCGACCTGCCGCTCCCCGCCGTGCCCCTCACGTTTACCAAACCGCATTCGGTAAACGTGAGGGGCACGCATGCCGCGCGGGTACCATGCGGGGTATCGGATTCCATCGCATGGAAAGGGAGACCCTATGTCAACTCACTATCCGAACCTGTTCAGCCCCATCAAGATCGGCAACGTCGAGGTGCCCAACCGCATCGCCATGATGCCCATGGGCGTGTTCTCGCCGCGCCTCATGGACCTCAAGACGGGCGCCTACACCAAGGACGGCGCCGATTACTACATCGAGCGCGCCAAGGGCGGCACGGGCCTTATCATCACGGGTCTCGTGCCCATCATCCCGCTGCCCGGCATGAACCCGGTGAACTTTCCGGACGAGTACGTCGAGAAGCTCAGCTACCTCACCAACGGCATCCACGAGCAGGGTTCGCGCATCTTCATCCAGCTCACGGCCATGACCGGCCGCGCAGCGTGGTTCGAGGGCGATGCGCCCACCGACACGCTGCCGGCGCCCGCGCCCATCCAGAACGTGTGGGACCCCACCATCACCAACCGCGGCATCACCAAGGACGAGATCCACGCCTACGTGCGCAACTTCGCCACGGCGGCATCGCTCGTCAAGCGCGCCGGCGGCGACGGCGTCGAGATCCACGCCGTGCACGAGGGCTACCTGCTCGACCAGTTCGCCATCTCGTTCTACAATCGCCGTACCGACGAGTACGGTGGCAGCTTGGAGAACCGTCTGCGCTTCGCCCGCGAGATCGTCGAGGCCATCCATGAGCAGTGCGGCGACGACTTCCCCGTGTCGCTGCGCTACAGCGTGCGCAGCTACGTCAAGGACTTCAACCGCGGTGCGCTGCCCGGCGAGGAGTTCGTCGAGGTCGGTCGCGATCTGGAGGAGAGCCTCGAGATGGCACGCCTGCTCGAGAGCTACGGCTACGCCATGCTCAACTGCGACAACGGCTCCTATGACTCCTGGTACTGGCCGCATCCGCCGGTCTACATGCCCAAGGCGTGCAACCTGGACGACGTCATGAAGGTCAAGGAGGTCGTGGACATCCCCGTGGTGTGTGCCGGCCGCTTCGATGACCCCGATCTTGCCGAGAAGGTCATCGCCGAGGGCAAGATCGACATGATGGGCATGGGCAGACCGCAGCTCGCCGACCCCGAGATCGCCAACAAGTTCCGCGAAGGCAGACTCGACGACATCCGCCCGTGCATCTCCTGCCATCAAGGATGCCTGTCGCGCATCTTCCAGCACAAGGACATCAGCTGTGCAGTCAACCCCGCATGCGGCCGCGAGAAGAGCATGGCCATCACGCCCGCCGAGACCGTCAAACGCGTCGCCGTGGTGGGCGGCGGCCTGGGCGGCATGGAGGCTGCGCGCGTAAGCGCCCTGCGCGGGCACACGGTCGACCTGTTCGAGAAGACCGGCGAGCTGGGCGGCGTCTTCGTCTGGGCGGCATCGCTCGACTTCAAGGAGGACGACCGCAGGCTGCTCGCGTGGTACAAGAAGCAGATGGCCGATCTGGGCGTGAACGTGCACCTGAACACCGAGGCCACGGCCGATACGGTCGCGGGCTACGATGAGGTCTACGTCGCGACCGGCGCCACCGAGCGTCACCTCGACACGCCCGGGTTCGACAGCCCGAACGTCACCTATGCGATCGATACGCTGTCGGCGCACGATGAGTTCGAGGGCGACAGCGTCGTCATCGTGGGCGGTGGCCTGACCGGCTGCGAGATCGCCTACGACTTGGGCCGCAAGGGCAAGCATGTCACCATCGTCGAGATGACCGAGACGATCCTGAATACCTACGGTCTGGCGGCAGCCAACTACAACATGCTCATGGACCTGCTCGACTACTACCATGTGCGCGTCATCAAGAACGCTGTCGTGCAGAAGTACGAGGACGGCGTGGCATACGTCGAGGAGACCGAGAAGAACTATCCCAACTGCGCGAATCGCGCCAAGCGCATGTTCGCGCTGGGTCCGCAGGGCGAAAAGCTCATGCACAAGATCCCGGCCGACCATATCGTCGCCTGCGTCGGGTACACGGCCAACCAGGGGCTGCACGATCAGCTCGCCAAGACGGTCGACGCCGCGCACCTGCATCTGATCGGCGACGCGATTCGTCCCGCCAACGTCATGGAGGCGATCTGGACCGCCTACGAGACGGCAGTCGCGCTGTAAGGGCAGGCAAGCCACTCCCTGTGAGCGGGCGCGTGCCAGCAACCGGCGCGCGCCCGCTTTGCGTGCGGGAACATTGCCGCCAGCTGCTATCATGAGGACATTCGCATACAAGGTGAGGAGCTGCGCGATGGAACGAGGACAGGGCGATACGACGCGTCGCGAGAGCGAGCGCCGCCCCTCTGTGTCCATATCCCGCCGTGCCTTCGCCTGCTCGCTTCTTGCCGGCGTCGCTGTGCTTCCGGGATGTGCGCCCGGCGGCTTTGCTCCCTTCGGCAGCGATGCTGGTTCCGACAAGATCGAGTCAACCCTGCCGACCGTCTATGACAGTGCGCCCCCGGTCAAGACGGCCACCCTTATGATGGTGGGCGACATGCTCATCCACACCGCGGTCTGGAAGAGCGGCGAGCGCGAGGACGGCACGCTCAACTACGACCACTTCTTCGCCAACCTGCGCGATGAGTTCTCCGGCGCCGACATCGCCATGGTCAACCAGGAGACGATTCTGGGCGGCACCGAGCACGGGCTCGAGGACTTCCCGCATTTCAACAGCCCGCAGGAATTGGGCGATGCCGAGGTCAAGGCGGGTGTGGACGTCGCCATATCGGCGACAAACCATTCGCTTGATCACGGCTACGAGGGCATCTGCTGGACGCTCGGCTATTGGCGCTCAAAGCATCCCGAGGTGCTCGTTCCGGGCATCGCCGACACCGAAGAGGTCGCCCGCACGCCCAAGATCATCGAGCGCAACGGCATCAAGGTGGGCATTCTCTCCTACACAGCGTTCACCAACGGGCAGTACCCACCGGCCGACAAGACGTGGTGCATCAACATCTTCGAGAACTGCGATGTCGCCGACGACGTCGCCCGTATGCGCGAGGCGGGCGCCGACATCGTGGTCGCCTGCCCCCATTGGGGTGAGGAGTACGTCCACGAGCCGCATCCCACGGAATACAAGTGGGCAGACGTGCTGGTCGAGGCCGGTGTCGATGCAATCATCGGGACGCACCCCCACGTTATCCAGCCCGTGGAGGTGCTTGAGGGCGCGAACGGCAAACGCATCCCGGTCTTCTGGTCGCTCGGCAACTACATCTCCAGCCAGATCGACAAGCCGCGCATGGTCGGCGGCATGGCGAAGCTCACCTTCGAGAAGACCTCGTCGGGGTCGCGCGTGGCCTCATACTCGATGACGCCGCTGGTAACCCATCGCGCATGGGACACCACGATGAGCGTGTACCGCCTGTCCGACTACACCGACAAGCTCGCTGAGAAAAACGTCGTGAGACTCGCCGACGGGTGCGGAGATTTTGACGTCGCGTACTGCCGCGACCTGGCGGCGCGGGTGCTCGGAGATGCCTACGATCCTGAGGGCTGCGTGCTGTACGGCGAGCTGTAGCGCGCCTGCAGCGCTCAGACGAACGCCTCCCACGAGCTCACGCGCTCGCGCATGCCCTCGATATCCAGCACGCCCTCGGCGAAGCCCTTGCGCACGAGCTCGGCGGGGAGCATCTCGTCGTACTTGTCGAAGTAGGGCACCTCGCCGGGATAGACCAGATCGAGCGGATCGAAATCGACCTGTGCCTCGGAGCAGACGACCTGATAGAACGTGGACTCGTCGGCCTTCATGCGGAATTGCATGAAGTAGGGGCGCGAGGGGTCGAGGCCCTTCAGCCCGAGTTCGGCCGCGCATTTGATCTTGAGCAGGCGCTCGAGTGCCAAAAACGCATAGCTTCCCAGCCACGGCAAGAGCGCCCACGTGTCGCCGCCCAGGTTGATGAGGGGGCGGTCGGTGAGGTGGGCGTTTGCCGCCACATGGCGCGCCTGGCGCAAGCGCGCCCGCGCGTTGGCCATGAGGTAGGGGTAGCCGCAGCTTTCGGTGAGCGCCTGGCGCATGCGTTCGAGCACGCGGGTGTTGATGTCTCCCGGGCAATCGCCGAAGTAGGCCGGTACGCGCCCTTTCACCTGCGTGCAGTAGACCAGATGGCGCTTCCAGTCCACCTCCTCGACGATCCAGCAGTGGCCGGCGATGGCGATGCGCTCGCCGGCGGGCGGCGGGTTCACGATGGTGCCGAGCTCGGCGGACTCGGAGCGTACCGTAAACTCCTCGTTTTCCTGGAACACGGCGTAGAACTTGAACGAGTTGGTGATGCGCTCGCCGGCGATGCCGACGATGAGCCCGTCGCGCTCGGTCTGCTCGATATGGTCGGTCTCGATGAGATAGCGCAGCAGGACGCGCAGGTCGTCGGTGCTCACGCGATGGAAGTACGACAAGGTGAGCACGCGGCCGGCAAGCTCGGCGGGCGTGAGCTCGCCGCAGCTCGCAAGCGTTGCCATGACCTGATGGTAGAGCAGGCTGTAGGGGAGCCGATCGAGCTGCGGGGGCTCAACCCACTTCTCCTCGCGGTAGAGCTGTACGAGGGCGATACCCTGCAGCAGCTTCCAAGGGATGGTCTCAGGGAGCATCGAGCGCGGCTCGGGCTGTTCCTCGCGCATGACGAAGTGCATCTCGGGCGGCAGGTCGCGGCGGCCCGTGCGGCCCATACGCTGCAGAAACGACGAGACGGTAAACGGTGCATCGATCTGGAACGCCCGCTCGAGACGGCCGATATCGATGCCCAGCTCGAGCGTGGCGGTGGTGACGGTCGTGAGCGCGAGCTCCTCGTCGCGCATGATCTCCTCGGCGGTTTCGCGGTACGAGGCGGAGAGGTTGCCGTGGTGGATGAGGAAGCGGTCGGGCTCGTGGTTCACCTCGCAGTACTGACGCAGGATGGTGCAGACGCCTTCCGCCTCCTCACGCGAGTTGACGAACACGAGGCACTTGCGACCGCGCGTGTGCTCGAAGATGTAGCCGAGTCCGGGATCCGCATCGGTGGGCGCGGTGTCGGTGGCCACCATGAGCTCCGTCTCCGCGACGGGCGGTATGCCGATCTCGTCGGAAGGCTCGCCCGCAGCCCCCTGCGCGTATGATGGCCCCTGTGCGGCCTGGTCGCGCTTGGCCAACACGGCGTCGGAGTTCGGGCTGGTGGCGTTGGCGAGCAGGTCGTCGAGCGAGGGCGCGCCGGCGCCGAGTCGCTCGCAGCTCACCACCTCTGCTTCGAGCGGCGACGCGTCCTGGCGGGCGCGTTCGGTCGCCTGCGGCCCGGTGATGTAGAAATGCTCCATGGACAGCCGCCAGGTGCGACGCGGCTCCTCGAAGCGGGGGATGATGCAGCCGCGCCCGGTGCCTGCCGACAGGAACGCTCCGGTCCGCTCGGGGTCGCCGATGGTGGCGGAAAGGCCGATGCGGCGCGGGTTGACGCCTGCCATGCGCGACAGGCGCTCGATCAGACAGAGCGTCTGGCCGCCGCGGTCGCCGCGCAGCAGCGAGTGCACCTCGTCGATGACCACGAAGCGCAAATCGCCGAACAGCCGCCCGATGGCGGCGTGCTTGTGGAGCAGGAGCGCCTCGAGCGATTCCGGTGTGATCTGGAGGATGCCCGAGGGTTCCTTGAGCAGCTTGCGCTTGTGCGACGCCGCAACGTCCCCATGCCAGTGCCACACCGGGATATGGGCCTCCTCGCACAGGTCGTTGAGGCGATAGAACTGGTCGTTGATGAGCGCTTTCAGCGGGCCGATGTACAGCGCGCCGACGCTTGCGGGCGGGTCCTCGTCGAACAGGGTGAGGATGGGGAAGAACGCCGCTTCGGTCTTGCCCGATGCGGTCTGCGCGGTGAGCAGGACGTTCTCATCGGTGTTGAAGATGGCGTCGGCCGCAGCCACCTGGATGGACCGTAGGCTCTCCCAATCATGGCTGTAGATGAAGTCCTGCACGAACGGTGCGTATCGGTCGAAAACCCCCACGTCGTCCCTCCCTTCTCGCATTGGGAAAATAGGGACAGGCACCATTTTCCCAATGCCGCGCCGGCGAGGGCGCCGCACAAGGGCGTCCTGCCCCGGTGATACCCGCGCACGCAGGGATGCGAAAAGGGTATACTCAGTACGAGCAGAAGGTTTCAAGCCCTCCTGCTAGATGGGTTTTGTGGGTTAAGCCCGCACAGAACAGCCGCCTTGCACCAGGCGGCTGTTCCCGTTTTCAGGGCTCACCCACAAACGGCTATCTGACGATGAGTGCCAGAATCGTCATGTGCGCCAGCAGCGCGGCTGCCGCAAGCAGCAGCCAGGTGAGGTTCCTGAGCATGGGATCCCTCCTTTCTCCCTGCGAGATTCGGAGGGCACCGCCCGCTCGATGGCGGTATGATAGCACAAAAGAGAACATATGTTCTATACTTGGAGTGCTTTTCTGTCGGCGGGTGACGGAGCGTGGAGGGAAGGTCATGGCTGGGAATCGACACGCATGCATGGAGGGGGACCGCACCAAGACGGACCTGCTCGTCGCCGACGCGGAGCGCGACCGGGCCATCTGCGGCAGGTTGCTTGCCTGCGACGATGCGACGGCTCTTGCCGATGCGGGCGCCCATGACCCCACCGCGACGCCCTACTTCGTGCTCGAGGAGCTGTTGCCCGCAATCGGCCTCAGTCCCCAGTCGCATCTGCTCGATGTCGGGTGCGCGCTCGGACGCGTGCTCGCCTATTGCGCGGACGTCGGCTGCCCGGCGCGGGTGACGGGCCTCGAGCTCGACCCGAAGCTTGCTCGCGAGGCCGCCTCATGGGCATCGGCGTATCCGAATCTCGAGGTCAGGTGCGGCAGCGTCTTGGATGAACCGCTTGCTCCGTATACGCATTTCTACCTGTTCAACCCCTTCGACACCGCGGTGCTCACGCGCTTTCTGGACCGGCTTGAGCGCCAGGCGCGCCAGGCGGTCACGGTCGTGCACATGTCAGACAACGGCGAGCGCTTCGCCTATCTGGGGCGAAGCGGCTGGCGGGCAATCAGGCAGGGGAGCATCCAAGACCACCGTCTGCCATCTGGGCGCACCGTGCGCGTCTACGCGCATCCGCAGACCTA
>CASEEY010000081.1 GCA_949287055.1 uncultured Collinsella sp. | reverse complement strand
GATCAGGTCGCGGCGACCGGCCCGCTCGAGCGCCTCGCGCACGAGCTTGTAGTTCTCGGGCTTGCGGTACTGGATGAGCGCGCGCTGCATGGCCTTCTCGTGGGGGTCGCGCGCGACGTAGATGGGCTCCATGGTGCGCGGATCCACGCCGGTGTAGTACATGCAGGTCGACATCGTCGAGGGGGTGGGGTAGAAGTCCTGCACCTGCTCGGGCATGTAGCCCATGTCGCGCACGGCTTCGGCGAGTTCCACCGCCTCTTTCATCGTGGAGCCGGGATGGCTGCTGATCAGGTAGGGGACCACGTACTGCTCGAGGCCGCAGCGCGCAGACAGCTCGCGGAAGCGCTTGCAGAAGGCGTCGTATACCGCGCGGCTCGGCTTGCCCATGATGGCCAGCACCGTATCGCTCACGTGCTCGGGCGCCAGGCGCAGCTGGCCGCTCACGTGATGGCGCACGAGTTCCTCCAGGAAGCGGTCAGACGGGTCGGCCATCGCGTAGTCGAAGCGGATGCCGCTGCGGACGAAGACCTTCTTGACACCGGGGAGCCCGCGCAGCTCGCGCAAAAGGTCCGCGTAGCCGTCCTCGTCGACGACCATGTTCTTGCAGACGCTCGGCCACAAGCAGCGACGGTTTGCGCACACGCCGTGCTCGCGCTGCTTGTCGCAGGCGGGACGGAAGAAGTTGGCGGTCGGACCGCCCACGTCGTTGATATAGCCCTTGAAATCGGGGTCGTGCGTGAGCATCTGAGCCTCGCGCACGATGCTCTCACGGCTGCGCACCTGCAGCATGCGACCTTGGTGGAACGTCAGAGCGCAAAACGAGCACTCGCCGAAGCACCCGCGGTTGGAGGATAGGGAAAACTTGACCTCGGAAAAGGCCGGCACGCCGCCCGCCTCGTCGTAGTCGGGATGCCAGGCGCGCGCATAGGGCAGCTCGTAGACCGCATCCATCTCCTCGGTCGTCAAGGGCGCCGCCGGCGGGTTTTGCACCACGTAGACGCCGTGCGGATAGGGCTCGACCAGGCGTCCGCCCGTAATGGGGTCCATGTTGCGGTACTGGACGGCAAAGCTCCGCGCATAGGCGAGACGGTCGGCGGAAAGCTCGTCCCACGAGGGGAGCAGCTCGTAGTCGTAGACCTCGGCGAGCGCGTTCTCGCCGCTCGTGCGGTAGACGGTTCCTGCCACGTAGGTGACCTGCTCGATGGGCAGGCCGGCGGCAAGCGCGTCGGCGACCTCGACGATCGCATGCTCGCCCATGCCGTAGATGACGAGGTCCGCGCCGGCGTCGAGCAGGATGGAGCGCTTGAGGCCGTCGGACCAGTAGTCGTAGTGCGCAAGGCGGCGCAGGCTCGCCTCGATGCCGCCGAGGATGATGGGGGTGCGCTTGAATGTGCGCCGGATGAGATTGCCGTAGACCGCGGCGGCGTGATTGGGTCGCGCGCCCGCGCGCCCGCCGGGGGTGTAGGCGTCGGTGCGGCGGCGGTGCTTGGTCACGGAGTAGTGGTTGACCATGGAGTCCATGTTGCCCGCGGACACAAGGAAGCCCAGCCGCGGCTCGCCGAGCACGGCGATGCTTGCCGGGTCGCGCCAATCGGGCTGGCAGATGACGCCGACGCGGTAGCCGTGCGCCTCGAGCACGCGGGTGATGATGGCCATGCCGAACGAGGGGTGGTCGACGTAGGCGTCGCCGCACACGTATACGAAATCGCAGGCGTCCCAGCCGCGCTCGTCCATGTCGGCGCGATTCACCGGGAGGAACTGCGAACGGTCTGCCATGGGGCCTCCTTGTGCGGTCGTCGTGCTCGTCGCTGAGTAAGTATACGCGGATGAGCTCGCATCGGCTCTGCCCGAGGGCGTCAGGTCCACATCTACACGGGTGCGCGAAAACAAGCGCCTTGTTCGGGCACATCGCGGGGGCGGACCGGTACACTAGAGGATACCGGTCCGCCGATCATGAGGAGTCGTCCCATGGACCACGAGCACACAAGCGCCGTCGACGGGATTCGCGAGGCGCTCTCCCATGCCCATCTGCCCCATGCGCACCGCGCGCGCGTGCGGCACCGCAACCACATGGCCGTGCCGTGGCACGAGGTGACCGATTGCGACGACATGCTTGCCGTCGATGCCGACCTCGATGACAGGTCGTCCATCATCTGCCGCGCGGGCCTGCTGCTGCTCGCGGGCGGCACGGGCAGCTGGCGCGTGCGCGACTGCATGAACAAGATCGCCGGCGTTCTGGGCGTCACCATCTCGGCGGCGGTGAGCCTCACCACGATCGAGTGCACGTGCATCGACGGGCACACGAGCTTCTCCGAGGTGATCTCGCTGCACACGACGGGTGTCAACACCGAGCGCATCCGCCTCATGGAGCAGTTCACGCGCGAGGTGCAAAAGCGCGGCGACACCTTCACCGTGCGCGAGTTCCACGACCGCATGGACGCCATCGAGCACACGCCCGGCAACTACGCCCCCTGGGCGGTCGGCCTGGCGTCGGCGGCTGCCTGCGCGGCGTTCGTGTTCCTCCTCGGGGGCGGCCCCATCGAGATGGGCTGCGCCTTCGTGGGCGCCGGTCTGGGGAACTTCACGCGCCGCATCATGCTCGATCGCAGGCTCACCCACTTCGTGTGCATCGGCGCCTCGGTCGCCATCGCGTGCCTGGCATACCTCGGCTGCCTGTCGCTGCTGTCGCTCGTCATGCCCGGGGCGCTTGAGCACGAGGCCGGCTACATCGGCGCCATGCTCTTCGTGATCCCCGGCTTTCCGCTCATCACGAGCGGTTTGGACATCGCCAAGCTCGATTTCCGCTCCGGCCTCGAGCGCCTCGCCTATGCCGTGGCGGTCATCGTCGTGGCCACGCTCGTGGCATGGCTCGTGGCGATGATGGTCGAGCTTTCGCCCGACGAGTTCGCCGCACAGGGCCTCTCCGCTCCCGTTCAGCTCGCCTTGCGCCTGATCGCGAGCTTCGTGGGCGTCTTCGGGTTCTCCATGATGTTCAACTCGACGCTCGAGATGGCGGCGACCGCCGGCGTCGTGGGCGCGCTCGCCAACACGCTGCGCCTGTCGCTGGTCGATTTCGCGGCGATGCCCCCGGAGGCGGCGGCGTTCGTGGGCGCCACCTGCGCCGGGCTCATGGCGTCGGTCGCGGCGACCAAGACGGCGTTTCCGCGCATCTCCATCACCGTGCCCTCCATCGTCATCATGGTGCCCGGCCTGTACATGTACCGTGCGGTCTACTACATGGGCGTGTTCGACACCCTCGACGCCATGGAGTGGATCATTCGCGCGGTCATGATCATCCTGTTCTTGCCGATGGGCTTGGGCCTCGCGCGTGCGCTCACCGATCCCGACTGGCGCTACTGCTCGTAGGGTTGCCGGCGCGTGTCGGCGCCGCGCCATCGGGCAGGCACGCGTAGACGTATCATGGGAAGAACCTATCTGAGGAGGTCGCTATGGGTAAGATTCAACGGTTCGGTTCGATCTCGCGCACGAACGGCGAGGAGGGCTACCGCCAGTACAAGGCCTACCATGCGGCGCCGTTCGAGGGCGTCAACGAGATGATCAAGGCCTGCAACCTGCAGAATTACTCGATCTACTACTACGACGGCCTGCTGTTCTCGTACTACGAGTACACCGGTGACGACTACGAGGCCGACATGGCCAAGATGGCCGCCGACCCGCGGACGCAGGAGTGGTGGGCGGCGGTCGGCCCGAACATGAAGCCCTTCGGCGAGAACGGCGACTGGGAGTTCATGGAGGAGCTCTACCACCTGGAGTAGGCCCCTGCGCGCCGTCGTCCGCCGCGCTCGAAGCGGTTCGCCGGCAGGCGGCAAGCAGACGATGCCGTTCGCCGAACGATACCTACCGTCTACGGCTAAACACCAGCTAGATAGTGGTGAATCTGATTCGGTGACCGGTTCGACCGCTTACGGTGCTCGCATGCGGGCATACAATGTCAACAGGATGAGAGGATGCGCCGCGCACGCGACTCGCGCGGCGCATTCCCGTGTTGCGGGGTCGTGCCCCGTGTGGAAAGGAAGGCAACCATGGCCAATCGCATCGTTCTCAACACCATCTCCTATCATGGCGCCGGCGCCATCAAGGAGATCCCCGGCGAGATCGCCCGTCGCGGCTTCAAGAAGGTCTTCGTCTGCACCGATCCCGACCTGGTCAAGTTCGGCGTCGCCGCCAAGGTTACCGACCTGCTCGACGAGGCAGGCATCGCCTGGAGCATGTACTCCGAGATCAAGCCCAACCCCACGATCAAGAACGTTCAGGACGGCGTCGAGGCCTTTAAGGCTGCCGAGGCCGATTCCATCGTGACCATCGGCGGCGGTTCGGCCATGGACACCGCCAAGGCCATCGGCATCATCGTCAACAACCCCGAGTTCGCCGACGTGCGCTCGCTCGAGGGCGTCGCTCCCACGAAGAACCATGCCGTGTTCACCATCGCCGTGCCCACCACCGCCGGCACCGCGGCCGAGGTCACCATCAACTACGTCATCACCGACGTCGAGAAGGTCCGCAAGTTCGTGTGCGTCGACACCAACGACGCCCCCGAGGTCGCGGTCGTCGACCCCGAGATGATGGCCACCATGCCCGCCGGCCTCACCGCTTCGACCGGCATGGACGCGCTGACCCACGCCATCGAGGGCTACACCACCCGCGGCGCCTGGGAGCTCACCGACATGTTCCACCTGAAGGCCATCGAGCTCATCGCCAAGAACCTGCGCGACGCCGTGGCCGAGGCCAAGAGCGGCCAGCCGGGGAGCGGCCGCGAGGGCATGGCGCTCGCTCAGTACATCGCCGGCATGGGCTTCTCCAACGTCGGCTTGGGCATCGACCACGCCATGGCGCACACCCTGTCCGCCCACTACGACACCCCGCACGGCGTGGCATGCGCCATGCTGCTGCCGATCGCGATGGAGTTCAACAAGCCCGTCGTGGCTGAGCGCCTGGCCGACGTCGCCGTCGCCATGGGCGTGGACACCACCGGCATGACGACCGACGAGGCCGCCGACGCCGCCATCGCCGCGGTGCGCCAGCTGTCCACCGACGTCGACATCCCGACCGTCTGCGAGGCCATCACCGAGGACGAGCTCGACCAGATCGCCGATGACGCGCTGGCCGACGCCTGCTATCCAGGCAACCCGCGCGACGCCGATCACGCCACCGTCGTGGAGCTGTTCCGCAAGATCATGAAGTAGCGAACGCCCAGCGGTTTCGTTGCATGGGGGCGACCTGCCGACCAGGCGGGTCGCCCCATTTCGTTCTGGATGACTGGATGCAACAAAACCCCTGGGGTTTTATTGCATCCAGGGCTACCGTACGTCGCGGACCGTGCCGCCGCCGAGGACCGTATCGCCGTCGTAGACGACGACGGCCTGGCCGGGCGCGATGCCGCGCTGAGGTATCTCGAAGCGCACGCGGACCCCGCCGCTCGCACCGGTATCGGAATCGGCAAACGAGAGACGCGCCGCTTGGTCGGGCTGGTGGTAGCGGATCTTGGCGCCGACCGCGAGGCCGGCGTCTTTGGCGTCGCGCAGGCGCTCCTCCATCGCGGCTGCCGGCGCGCTCCAGACCCAGTCGTCGGCGACGAGCTCGTCGGCCATCAGGTCGTCGACGGAGCCGAGCGTCACCGTGTTGCGCCCGATATCGATGCCGCATACGTACAGCGGGTGCGCGGCGGCCACGCCCAGGCCCTTGCGCTGCCCGATGGTGTAGCGCAGCGCGCCCCGGTGGTGTCCGAGCACGGCGCCGTGCGTGTCGACGATGTTGCCCTCCGGCAGCGGCCGCCCGTGGCGGCGCTCGATGAACGAGGCGAAATCGTTGCCCGGCACGAAGCAGATTCCCTGGCTGTCGGGCTTCTCGGCGCTGACGAAGCCCTGCTCGCGCGCGATGCGGCGCACGTCGCGATCTTTGGCAAGCGGCCCGAGCGGCAGCAACACGTGCGCCAGATGCTGCTGGGTGAGCGCGTAGAGCACGTAGCTTTGCTCCTTGGCGGCATCGGCGCCCTTGACGAGCCGCCATGCCGCGCCCGGCCGCGCAGGCGGGGCGACCTGCGCGTAGTGTCCGGTTGCCACGAAGTCGCATCCGAGCTCGCGGGCGTGGTCGAGCAGCGCCCCGAACTTGAGGTGGCGATTGCAGTCGCAGCAGGGATTGGGGGTGCGGCCCGCCTCGTAGGTGCGCACGAACTTGTCCACCACGCAGCGCTCGAAGGTCGCGCGCAAATCGAGGACGTGGTGCTCGAAGCCGAGCGCGCGGGCCACGCTCGCGGCGTCGTCGGCGTCGCGCGTGGAGCCGCAGGCCCCCGTGTCCAGGCCGTCGGCCGCCGGGCCGTCGTGCAGAAGCATCGTCGCCCCGACGCAGTCATAGCCCTGCCGCTTGAGCAGGTATGCCGTCACACTCGAATCGACGCCGCCGCTCATGGCGACGAGCACGCGCTTTCTTGCCGTCACGTCGCGCCTACTCGGCGAACAGGGCGCTCGACAGATAGCGCTCGCCGGTGTCGGGCAGCAGCACGACGATCGTCTTGCCGGCATATTCCGGCATCTTGGCAAGCTCGATGGCGGCCCATGCGGCGGCTCCCGATGAGATGCCGACGAGCACGCCCTCGGTGCGGGCGATGAGGCGAGCGCAGGCGAGCGCGTCCGCATCGGCGACGGTCATGACGTCGTCGTACACGTCGGTGTCGAGCACCTCGGGCACGAAGCCCGCGCCGATGCCCTGGATGGCGTGCGGCCCCGCCTCGCCGCCGGACAGCACCGGGGAGCCGGCGGGCTCGACGGCGACGATGCGTATGTCGGGGCGCCTGGTGCGCAGGTAGCGTCCGACGCCGGTGATCGTGCCGCCCGTACCGGCGCCCGCGACGAAGACGTCGACGTCCCCGTCGGTGTCGCGCCAGATCTCCGGGCCGGTCGTCGCCTCGTGGGCGGCGGGGTTCGCGGGGTTGGTGAACTGGCCGGCGATGATGCTGCCGTCGATCTCGCTCGCGAGCTCCTCGGCGCGGCGTATGGCGCCCGACATGCCCTGCGCGCCGGGCGTGAGGATGACCTCGGCGCCGTAGCCCTCCATGAGCTTGCGGCGCTCGGGGCTCATGGAATCGGGCATGGTGATGATGAGGCGGTAGCCGCGGGCGGCGGCCAGCGCGGCGAGGCCGATGCCGGTGTTGCCGCTCGTGGGCTCGATGATGGTGCAGCCGGCGTGCGGCCGGATGGTGCCCGCGGCCTCGGCGTCATCGAGGATGCGCCGGGCGACGCGGTCCTTGGCCGAACCGGCGGGGTTGAAGTATTCGAGCTTGGCGACGACACGCGCGCCGAGCCCCAGCTCGCGCTCGATACCGGTGAGCTCGAGCAGGGGGGTGTTGCCGATCAGCTGGTCGATCGAGGTGTTGATGGCGCTCATGGACGCTCCTTGGCAGACGGGTTGCATGCATCCCGATTATACGGCGGGCGCACGCCGCGCGCTCGTGCCGCGTTATCGCGTACACCGTCGCCACAGGTTCCGCGGGCGCGCGGCTCTATGGAATAAAAAGACCCCTACTATTCGGTTCACGTTATGTAAAGGTATTTGGTATGCTGATGGAGCAATGCCGTCGAGAGGGGGAGATAGCATGCTGGTATCGACGAAAGGCCGCTACGCCCTGCGCGTCATGATCGATCTTGCCGAGCACCAGGCGGACGGTCGCATACCCCTCAAGGAGATCGCCGAGCGTCAAGGCGTATCCGAGAAATACCTGGAGAATATCCTGTCGACGCTCGTGCGCAACGATATGCTCACCGGCATGCGCGGCAAGCGCGGCGGCTACCGCCTCACCCGGCCCGTCGAGGATTACACGGTCGGCGAGATTCTGCGCCTGACCGAGGGCGG
>CASEEY010000080.1 GCA_949287055.1 uncultured Collinsella sp. | reverse complement strand
GGTACAAACGTGTCGCACCATAAAGCCTCCGGGCTCCTTCTGGGCCCGGAGGCTTTTTTGTTGTTGGCAGGTCTGGACGCGACAAGTTTGTACCTGGCACCATCTTGTCGCTTGGCACCAACTTGTCGCTTTCTTGTCGCTACAGGGTGAGGCCGGCGCCGTTGTTCGCGATCACGTTGCGATACCAGGCAAACGAGTCCTTGCGGTAGCGACGGCATTCGCGCGGGTCGTCATCGGTGCGGTCAACATAGATGAAGCCATAGCGCTTCTTCACGCCGTTGCTGGTAGAGAGTAGGTCGAGCGCCGACCACGGGCAGTAGGCGAGCATCTGTACGCCGTAGTCCATTGCTCGCTTCATGGCGGCGATGTGGCGGCTCAGGTAGTCGATGCGATACGGGTCGTGCACCGTGCCGTCTGCCTCGAGTGTGTCGAAGGCGCCCAAGCCGTTTTCGCACACCATGAGGGGCTTGCCGTAGCGCATCCAGATGTCGCGCAGCAGGTACTCGAGGCCAATCGGGTCAATCGCCCAATCCCAGTCGTTTGTGTCGAGCAGGGGGTTCTTGCACATCTCGTAGAAGCCCGGATGAGTCTCGAAGCCGCTGATGTCGCCCTTCTTGCCGGTGAGGTTCACGCCGTTCCAGCGCATCTCACGGGTGCCGTCATCGGGGCAGGCCTTTGCGCACTCGCTCGCGTAGTAGTTGATGCCCAGCATGTCCGACGTTCCGCTCGCGATGAGCTCCATATCGCCCGGCTCGATCTTGGGCGCAAGCCCGTGGCGCTCCAGGTAGGCCATGGCCGAGTCCGTGTACTTCCCCTTGAAGTAGATATCAAGGTAGTACCCGTTGCGCAGGTCATGCGCGTTCTGGGCTGCCATGACGTCCTCGGCGCGCGAAGTCAGGGGGTAGATGGGGGAGTAGCCGATCACCGACCCCACCATGCCGCCGGGCACGAGCTCGTGTACGAGGTTGCACGCGACGGCGTGCGCAAGGTTCATGTGGTGGTTGATCTGGTAGCGCAGCTGATTGTTGCCGCGGAACTCCTCGGGGATGTAGCACTTCTGCGTCCAGTACTGGACAATAATCGACTGCTCGTTGATGGTCGTCCAGTACTTTACCTGGTCGCGAAACTCCGTGATGATCAGGCGCGCGTACGCCTCGAAGTCATCGACCACTTGGCGCGAGATCCAGCCGCCGTAGCGCTCCACGAGCGCCCAGGGCAGGTCGTAGTGGTAGAGCGTCACGATGGGTTCGATGCCATGGGCGAGCAGCTCGTCGATCAGATCGTGGTAGAACTTGAGGCCCGCGGGGTTCACGGCGCCCGTGCCATCGGGGATGACACGGCTCCACGCGATCGAGAAGCGGTACGCCTTGAGGCCCATTTCGGCCATGAGGGCCACGTCTTCGCGGAAGTGGTGGTAGTGGTCGCTCGTGACCTCGGCGGTCGCGAAGCCGCGTTCGCGGAAGTTGTCCCGGTTGATGATGTCTTGTTGGGAGGCCTTTTTGCCGTCCTCGAGGGCGGCTCCCTCGACTTGGTAAGCGCTCGTGGAGGCGCCCCAGAGGAAGTTGTCGGGGAAGGCCGTGGTGGTGTAGGCCATGGCGGATCCTTTCATGCGCGCCCGCCGTGGTATGCGGGGCGGGCGCACGCGTGCATCGTTGAGGCTACTCGGCTGCGCTGAAACGCTTGCTGACGGCAAGCGTGGCAAGGAAGCCGACGACGACCGAGATCGCCATGACGCCGAGGGCGAGCCACAGGTTGGTAAAGGAGCCGTCGGGGCCGATGTAGGCCGGGAACGCGATGAAGCTGCAGGCGGTGATGACGTACTGCGTCATGCCGGTGAGGCCTGCGATGATGCCACCGATACCGCCGCCGACCATGGCGCCGATAAGCGGGAAGCGCTTGGTGAATAGCACGCCGTACACGCCCGGCTCAGTCACGGAGCACAGCGCGGTGACGCCGGCACTGACGGCGACGGACTTGTCGTCAAGGTTCTTCTCGACACGCGAGGCGGCAAAGCAGGCACCTGCGACAGCCATGTTGGCGGCGACCATGCCGGCGCAGATGAGCGGGTCGGAACCGACCTCGGACATCAGGATGAACTGCAGCGGGTACAGCGCGTTGTTCATGCCGAAGAACACGAGGAACGGGGTGAAGCAGCCCACGAAGGCGACGGCCACGGGCGGGCAGGCGTGGTAGATGGTGAGCAGGACGTTGGCCAGACCCTCACCCACGGTGTAGCCGATGGGGCCGAGCACGATAAGCGTCACGGGTACGGTCACGATCATGGTGAACAGCGGCACGAAGACGGTGCGTAGAACCTCGGGAAGGGCTTTCTGCAGGAAGCGGTAGACCACGCTCATGAGCAGGACGCCCAGGATGACGGGGAACACCGTGGAGTTGTAGCTCACCTGCGCCACGGGGATGCCGACGAAGTCGAGGGCTGCGTCCTCAGGCATGTTCATGGTGTAGAACAGCAGTACAGCGCCCAGGAACGCGCCGAGGAAACCGTTGGACTTCAGGCGCTGGGCAGCCGAGAAGCCGATGAAGACGGGCAAAAACCAGAACGTCGCCTGGTTGATGAACGAGATTACCTGGTAGGTGCCGCTTTCGGACGACACGCCGAACAGGTTCGTGAGCAACGACAGCACGGCACCCATAAGGCCGCCAGCAATGATGACGGGGATGACCGGCGAGAACGTGCCACCGAGGAAGGACAGGATAGCCTGGAGCACGTCACTCTTCTTGCTCTGGGTATCGGCCTTCAGGCTCTCGGCATCCTCGACGGAGCCGCCGGCAGTGATGCCGTCGATTTTGAGGAACTCCTCGTACAGCGAGGGAACGTCCTGTCCGATGACGAACTGGTGCTCGCCGTTTTGAACGACAAGCGAGAGGACGCCGGGAATCTGCTTGGCGGCATCTTGATCAAGCTGGGCGGGATTTTTCAGCTGGAGGCGCAGGCGCGTCATGCAGTGCGAGACGCCGGCGATGTTTTCTTTGCCGCCGCAGGCGTCGATAATCGCGGCGCACATCGCCGCGTAGTCTTTTTTGGCCACGGGAAACCTTCTTCCATGGGGGCGGAAACATCAGCTGCAGCGCGCGTTGCTGTTGGCTGCAATCGTACGGTGTTTGCCACTCGGCGTGGGGTTCATTCTTTGGACCCTGAGGGGATTCGACGCACGAAATCGAGCGTTGTGGGTGCTGCCGCCAATAAGGGGGGTCGGTTAATGAGCGGGGCAACAAGAAAGTGGGCAATTTGTTCAGATATGAAGGTTTGGAGTCGTGGCTCGGACGGTCGTTTCGGCGGCGCAGGCATCTTTCGACGAACGTGGAGACGGATAGCTCTAGAGATCTGCAATTGCAGTATATAAGACGATATGTCACTCTGGCGACGTTCCGTCAGACCCAAGGTTTCGCCCGTGGAAACCTTCATATCTGAACAAATTGTCCGCTTGACGTCAGGGAGGATCGAAATCAGCTTGCGAGGCGGCGGCTCAGTCCTGGCTGAACAGTTCGAAGTACCGGTTGTACAGCAGGTCGAAGACGTAGGTGAGGCCGTATTGGGCGTAGGCGGTCCTGCCGGGAGTCTCGGGTTCGCTTGAGAGGCGAAGCGCGTAATCGAATGCGGCAACCAGCTTGTTTGGAGCGTCGACGGTGACTAAGACGCGCTGCACGGAGCTGCCGGGAAGGGCCGATTGCACCGCGCGTGCATAGTTGCCGTGTTCGGATACGACAACGAGGGCATCGCGGGCATCGAGCTTACCGAGCTGGGTGATATCGCCGGTCGAATCGGTGATGATGTGGACGATTTTGTTCAGATAGAGCATTGATTGCTGGAACTGCCTGATAGACATGCTCGAGAAATCCGATGTGAGGATGACGACGCGCTCCGCATCGTGCAACAGGCGCGCG
Source organism: uncultured Collinsella sp. (assembly GCA_949287055.1). GTDB lineage: Bacteria > Actinomycetota > Coriobacteriia > Coriobacteriales > Coriobacteriaceae > Collinsella. The sequence continues at coordinate 3,964 of CASEEY010000080.1, read as the reverse complement.
AAGTCATCGAGAAAGTCATCGGTCACCATGCGATTGACCTGCTCGATTGTTTGTCCGATGGCGGCAGTGAGGTAATCGCGGTAGCGGTCGTGCGACGCATAGCTGACGAACTGGTTGCGATGGCGCTCCCATTCCCAGGTATAGGACTTGAGGTCGGAGAAGTTGTCGAGCCCGATGGACTGGCAGAACCTTCTGATGCCCGAACGGGACGTGTAGCATTCCTCGGCGACGTCGTAGACGTTCAGACGGTCAAGATGGTCGAAGTGCTTGAGGAAGTAACGCGCGAGCACATTTTCAGTCGAGTCGTGGCCGCTGGTGTTCAAGACAGCGAGCAGGGAGTTCATGAGGCTGAAGTGGCGGATGGAACTTCGTCTGCTGTCCGTGCCGTCCATGGCAGCCTTCCTTGCCGATTCTCGATAGAGCCGACTCGATTATAGCAAGGAGCTGGGCTTTCCCGCGCATATCCCATGGGATCGCTTTGGCTGCTCCTGCTGCCATCGGGGACGGATGTTCGCGCTCTCACGCTACACGCGCTTTTGTCCGGCGTAGATGGATCGGTTCCCGTTGACGAGGTAGCCCACGGCGCACACGACGAAAAACGCGGGTAGGTTGGCGAAGCCGAACACCTCTCCGCCGATGAGGATGGGGGCGAGCAGCGTGTTGGTGGCGCCGCCGAAGACCGCAGCGTAACCCAGTGCGGCGACGAGCTCGACCGGCAGGCCAAGCACCCCGGCGAGTACGACGCCCAGACTTGCGCCGATGGAGAACAAGGGTGTCACCTCGCCACCTTGGAATCCGGCGGCGAGTGTCGCGATAGTGAGGGCGAATTTGCAGGCCCAGTCCCAAGCGAAGATGCCAGCGCCGCCGTCCCCGGCAAGGGCGGACGAGATAAGGTTGGTGCCCAGGCCTGCGTAGCGACCTTGCCACAGGGCAAGCAAGGTGATCGAAAGCGCAGCACCTATGACAGCGATGCAGACAAGCGGGTTCTCGATGCGAGCCGCCTGGCGCTTGGCGGCGGCAAGACACCAGGCGAATGCGCCGCCCACCAGGCCGAAGGCGAGGCCTGCAAGCGCCAAGGGGGCGAGCGTCGCCGGGCTGAGGGCGAGCGCCTGCGCGATGGGGACCTCGAACTTCTCGAGTCCGAGCGCGCCCGAGGTGAAGCTCGCCGCGAGCGATGCGGTCAGGGCGCAGGCGAGCGCGCGGTACTCGAGTCGTCCGGCGACAAGCACCTCGAGTGCGAAGACGCAGGCGGCAAGCGGTGTGCGGAACAATCCGGCGAATCCCGCCGCCATGCCGCAGACCAAAAACGCGTTGCCCGCGTCGCGGATGGGCAGCTTGCGGCCAGCCCAATGCGACAGCGTCGCGCCGATCTGCACCGCCACGCCCTCGCGTCCCGCGCTGCCGCCGAACAGGTGGGTGAGCCAGGTGCCGCCCATGATGAGGGGGACAAGGCGCAGCGGGATTTCGGGTTCCGTGCCATGGCCGACGTCGAACACGAGTCCCATGCCGCGTCCGGTATTTTTACCGAACCGCCGGTACGCCCACGCGATGACGACGCCCGCGATCGCCAGGAAGGGAATGAGCTGCCACGGGTGCGCGTCGCGGAAATCGGTGATGGCGAGCAGTGCGCGGCCGAACAGCGCGCAGATGGCGCCCACGACGATGCCGATAGGGATGCCGCAAACAGCCAGCGCTGCGATGGCCCTATATTCGGTCGCGGCGCGTGCGATGCGTTCGTTCACGGTGACCTCCAAAAAAAGAGACTCCTACCCTTGGTCCGGCGGTTGCCGGGGGTAGAAGTCATCAGCCCAAGGCGGTTTAGATGCTCGGACGCCTACATTGGCACCGGCCCAGCGGAGAACATCATTCCGCACTCCCATCATAGGGCATTTGTCCATTTGGGGACGGAGTAAAACTAATCAGTCTATACCGTGATCTCGATCTGGTTGCTTTCGACCGCGATGATACAACTTTCGTAATATCCGTCGCCCGTGGTCCGTGGTCCGCTGACCACGTCGTATCCGTCGGCGGCGAGGCGCCTCGTCAGCGCATCGACGGCCTGCGCGCTGCCGACGCTGAAGGCGAGGTGGATATAACCGGTTCGCGCAAGCGGCTTTGCATCGTCAACCATGTCAGGTTTATTCATGATCTCGAGGCGCGCTCCGCCGTCGAACGAGAGGAAATACGAGCGAAAGCCGGTCCGTGCGTTGTGGTAGGGGTTGCCCGCCTTTGCCCCGAGGTACCTCTCGAAAAACAAGCGCGCTCCCTCGAGGTCGTTGACATACAGGGCGACATGGTCGATGCGCATCGGGAAACCCCTTTCAAGCATACTTGTGCGTACAAGTATGCTATCACATGGGGGCAAGGTGACTGACCCATGGATCACTTTTACTCCGTCCCCAAATGAACGCCCGGATGCGGGCGGCACCTTGGTATATACTTGCTCACGACATAGCGCCGGGTGCAAACTTGTCAGGCGCGGGCGGCGCCTTGGTATATACTTGCTCACGATATAACGGGGAGCTGGAGGAGTCCGGCTGAGAGGAAGCCCGCGGGCCCGCGCCTGCACCGCTTCGACCCTGAACCTGATCCGGGTAATGCCGGCGTAGGGACGCGCGCATGCGCCAGATCGAGCCCCTACGATGACGAGGGGCTTTTTTGTGCCCCGGAAGGGATGTGCCATGGAGGCAAGCGTAGCGATTCAGGTGCTGCCGCAGAACACCGCGAGCGACGAGGAGACCTGCCGTATCGTGGACGAGGTCATCGCCTACATCCAGTCCAAGTTCCCCGATGCGTATGTGGGACCGTTCGAGACCGCCATCGAGGGCGATTACGACCTGTGCATGGAGGTGCTCGCCGAGGTGAACCGCATCGTGATCCGCGCGGGCGCGGATAAGGTCGCCACCTACGCCAAGATCTTCTACGCGCCCGAGCGCGGGCTTATGACCACCGAGCAGAAGGTCGGCAAGTACCATGAGCACGAGGCGTAACGAGACCTCCGCACCTGCGCTGCAGAAGCTCGCCGCCCCGGTGACGGTCGTGGCGCTCGTGGCGATCTGGCAGCTCGTGTGCTCCGTGGGACTTGTCCCCTCGTTTCTGTTGCCGAGCCCGGTGGCGGTCGTCCAAGCGCTCATCGGCGACTGGCAGCTGCTGGCCGGCCACGCCGCGACCTCGCTCGCCGAGGCCGCCCTCGGCCTTGCTGCGGGCATCGCGCTCGGCTTTGCCGCTGCGGTCGCCATGGACCGCTTCGAGCTCGTCTACCGCGCATTCTATCCGCTCGTGGTGCTCACGCAGACCATCCCGACGGTCGCCATCGCGCCGCTGCTCGTCCTGTGGTTCGGCTACGGCATGCTGCCCAAGGTCGTACTCATCGTCGTGGCGACGTTCTTTCCCATCACGGTCGGCCTGCTCGACGGCTTTCGCTCCGTCGACCCCGACGTGATCGACCTCATGCGCTCCATGGGGGCGAGTCGCGCGCAGATCATGCGCCACGCCAAGCTGCCGGCGTCGCTCGGGCACTTCTTCTCGGGCCTCAAGATCTCGGCTGCCTACGCCATCGTGGGCGCCGTGATCGCCGAGTGGCTGGGCGGCTTTTCAGGACTGGGCGTCTACATGACGCGCGTGCGCAGCGCCTACGCCTTCGACAAGATGTTTGCCGTGATCATCCTCATCTCGGCGCTGTCGCTCGTGCTCATGTGGGCTGTGGGCGCACTGCGGTGCCGCCTGATGCCGTGGGAGCGCAGCGGCGACTGAGCCGATGCTCATTGAGACCCCGCTCTAATTTGAACGACTTCAATTCATATAAGGAGAACGATATGTACCGCATCCAAACTATCGACCAGATGATCGCCCGCCGCACCGTGTCGCGCCGCGGGTTCGTCCGCGCCGGTCTGGCGGGAGCCGCTGCCTTCGGCGCCGCCGCACTCGCCGGCTGCTCGGGCGGCCAGGGCGCAACCGCGGGCAG
>CASEEY010000079.1 GCA_949287055.1 uncultured Collinsella sp. | reverse complement strand
TTCACCTTTGCGCTCGTTTTGGGAGCTGTCGGCGCCCTGCTGTCGGATGGGCGCACGCTGCCCTTTGCGCCCCAGGACACCACAGCGCTGTTCAGGCTCGTCGCACGCATGGGCGAGGGGCTGCTCGACCATGATGTCCGCGACCTGCGCGAGCGCGCCTCTCAAGGCGCCACACAGCTCTCCCACGGAGAGCGCCTGCTGCTCGAGCGCGGCATGAAGGGCGTGCGCGGCGAGGCGGCGCAAGGCTATCCACAGCTTCGGTCCATCGCCCTGCCCTACCTGCACGACGTTGCACCCCAGATGCAAAGTGTGGAATCCGCCCGCATCGCGCTGCTGCGGTGCCTGGTCAAAATCATGTCGGTGCTCGAGGATACCAACGTCGTGCACCGCGGAGGGCCCCAGGCGCTCATCGACCACCAGGCGCGCTGCCATACGCTCGACGCCGCCCGCCTGTCCGCGGATGACCTGGTCGATACGCTTGCCGCCTACGATGCCGAGCTGACGCGCTTAAACGTAAGCCCCGGAGGCGCTGCAGACCTGCTGTCGCTTGCCGTGTTCTTCGGGATCATCGAGGGCCTGTTTGGCCTCGAGGTGCTCGCCTACTGAGGCATAAGGCGCTCTGCGCCCCATGTGCGCCAACCCTCCGGGCGCCCGAACCTCACGAAGTGAGTGCTTCATTTCGCAAACCTTTTGTATACCGGCATGGTGCCATTTTCTGACCTGCGACGCGTATTGAGAAAATCGCCGTCTACCCTGCATATCGAAAACGACACACTCACTTCGCGCACCTGCGCTGGCGTGCCGCCCGTTTTCGCACGCCCAGCGTCCCGCGATACGCAAAGAGCCCCGGCAGCGCGAAGCGCTGCCGGGGCTCTTATCACGTCGATGGCGCGAGGCCATCAGCCCTGCTTACTCGAAGGTGTAGGGCTTGACCTGACGGATGACGTCGAGGATGCTGCCGTCGCGCGCCTCAACGATGGCGACGACCTTGTCCTCCCACTGCAGCGGATCGGGCTCGCCCACGATGGAGTAAGCCTTCTCCTGCAGCCACTCGATGGACACGTGCGGGATGCCCGCGGCGTCCATGCAGTCGATGATGTCCTGACGGGCCGGGTTCACCGCGGTGCCGTAATCGGTCACGACGACGTCGACGCACTCGCCGGGGGTCGTCACCGTGGTGACGTCCTTGCAGATGGTCGGCATGCGGCCGCGCACGAGCGGCGTGACGATGATGCAGCACTTGGAGCCGGCAGCGGTGTCGGGGTGACCACCGGGCGCGCCACGCACGACACCGTCGGAACCGGTGATGACGTTGACGTGGAACTTGGTGTCGACCTCGAGGGCCGCAAGGATCATGTAATCGAGGTAGTTGACATACGCGCCCTTGTTGGCGGGGTTCGCGTAGTCGCTCACGGTCATCTCGATGTGATCGGGGCAATCATGCAGGTGGGCGATGGCCTTCGTATCGAAGTCCTGGGTGTCCACGATCTTGCGGACGTAGCCACGATCCTGCAGGTCGCACATGTTGCCGGTGATGCCGCCGAACGCGACGCCCATCTTGATCTGCTTGGCGTCCATGCGCTCCTCGAGGAAGCGGGTCACGGCCAGAGACGGGCCGCCAGCGCCGGTCTGATAGGAGAAGCCGTCGACGAACCACGGGGTGCAGGCGATGATGTCGGCAGCACGCTCGGCCATCATGAGGTTGCGCGGATCCTGGGTGACACGCGCCTCCTTGGTGCCGATGCGCTTGGGGTCGCCGATCTCGTCGACGACGACGACGCAGTCAACGTCCTCGCACTTGATGGACGCCGGCACGTTGGGGAACGGAGCCAGGGTGTCGGTCAGCACGACGACGCGGTCGGCGTACTTGGAGTCAGGGATGGCGTAGCCCATGGAACCGCAGTTGTTCTTGCCGCCGTTGCCGGAGGCGTTGCCCACCTTGTCGCAGGACGCGGCAGCGAGGAAGGCGATGTCGATGTGCAGCTCGCCGGCCATGAGGGCGCGGGGACGGCCGCCGTGGGAGCGGATGATCGCGGGCTCCTTAAGCTTGCCGGCCGAGATGACGTCGCCGATGCGGCCACGGACGCCGGAGGCCTGGACCTGGACGATGATGCCCTGCTCGATGTAGTCGGCCAGCAGGTTGTGAGCGTCACCGAGCGAGGTGGCGGCCACGCGCAGGTCCTTGATGCCCATCTCCTCGACGAGCACCTTGCACACCATGGAGGCGGTGTAGTCGCCGTTGCGGAACGCATGGTGGAAGCTGATGGTCATACCGTCGTGGGCACCGCACTTCTCGCAGGCCTCGCGGATGGACGCGCACAGCTTGTCGGCAACCGGCTTCTCGTTCATGACACAGGTCGGCGCGTCGCGCTTGAGCACCTGACCGTCCTTGGCGAAGCGGCCCTGATAGACTTCCTTGCCGTTCTCGAGCAGGTAGTCGGGGATGTCCCTTCCGACTGCGTTAATCATATCTTGGCTCCTCTCTTACAGATCGCCGTGGTAAACGCCGCACTTCTTGGCGAGCTCGATGATGCGCTCGGCCTCCTTGAAGAACGGGGGATCGACCATCTTGCCGTCGACAACGTACACGCCGACACCTGCGTCGGCCTGCTCGCGGCAGCTGCGCACGATCTTCTCGGAATGGGCGATCTGCTTGGGCGTGGGCGCGAGGCGCTCGTGCACGTACGCGATCTGCTTGGGGTTGATGAGCGACTTGCCGTCGAAGCCCATGCGGACGATGAGGTCGACCTCCTGGCGGTAGCCTTCCTCGTCATCCAGGTTGGGATACATGGTGTCGAGGCACTGCACGCCAGCGGCGCGAGCGGCCAGCAGCATCATGGAGCGAGCGGTGTTGATCTCGATGCCGTCGGGCTCGATCTGCACGTGCATAGAGGTGCGGAAGTCACCGCCGGAGATGGCGCAGCCGAGCATGCGGTCGGACGCGGTGCAGATCTCGTAGGCGTTCATGATGCCCAGCGGGCTCTCGAGCGCGGCCATGAGCAGGGTGCGGCCGACCTCGACGCCGAATTCCTTCTCGGCGGCCTCGACGGCAGCCTCGACTTCCTGGACCTGAGCGGCGGTCTCGCACTTGGGGATACGGATGCCGTCAGCGCCACCGGCGACGCAGACGCGCACGTCCTCCTGCCAGTACTCGGTATCGGTGCCGTTGATACGAACGATGACCTCGGTATCGCCGTAGTCGATCGTGGTCAGGGCATGATACAGCGAGAAGCGGGCGGCGTCCTTCTGGTTGACGGCGACCGCGTCCTCAAGGTCGAGCATGATGGAGTCGCATCCGTAGATGTAGGCATCCTTGATGAGACCCGGGCGCTGCGCGTTCATGAACATCATGGTGCGGCGCAGGCGGTCCTTGTTGGGCTTCGGACGAGTGATCTTAGCCATTACTGAATCGCACCTCCCCAGGGGATGTTGGACATCGAAGCATCGCAGCTGCGGAACACCGCGCACTCGACGCGGGCCTTGAGCGTGCAATCCAGCGCGCCCTTGTCCACGACGGACACCAGACCGGTCGTGACGCCCAGGCGGTCGAGGGTCTCCTCGACGGTAGCCTTGATCTGGCGGCCGTACTGGTTGATGACGCTGCTCTCGACGACGATCTCCAGTGTCTCGGCGGGCGATACGGTCACCTGGGCATCGCTCGACTCGAGCGTGCCGGCCATTGCGGTCTTTTCGATAACCATCCGCGCTCCTCTCTGTTGCGCCCGACGGTGCCGCGAGCGATTGCCCGGGCTCCCGACGGTCTATCGAATCTTACGCAGTCCCATCATAAAAGAATCTTCAATAACTTATTTTCTTCTTGTTCATACTTTTGCATTCGCATTAGTAATACCGTGTATTCAAACTGTTCCTCAGGTGTTTTTATGCCGTTTGTCCCGGATTTGCATCCGTTTGCTTGTTTTTCTACTGTCTTTCGTGAGAGACATTCCTTGGATTCATGTTTTTCCATTACGTCTTTTCATGGTATTGGCTATCTGGCTGCACATTTGATGCTCAATTACAGCTATCTGTCACCAATCAGTCCTAAACCGTCTCCTTCGCCATCCAAGGTGGGTGCGGACATCAGGATGCGCCCCGACCGCCAACCCAACGATGGACATCTCTTGTTTACTGAATCTAAGCTATCGTAATGGCTCATTTCTAATACTTTATGGAATGGCTACGCTGACGCAACGATAGCCTTGCATCGCCCGTTGCATGACGTTTTGTCCGCTCATGAGAAGCTCGCCCGCACCGTATCGGGCCCGTGCGCTGCAACGAAAAACGCCCCTTCGCAAGCGCATGCGCGCTTGCGGCCGCCACCAATCCCCTCCGTTCCAAGGCGCTCGGGGTCGCCGCGCAGCACAAAGTAGGAGACTCTTTCCTCGTATCACTCTATATTCATTCCATCTGCTACTTGCTTATTGACCGACGACGAACCCAGTCCGCCTGGCCCATGTACGACTCTTCGTTTCCCCCAGCTTGTTCTTTCACTGTTCTTCCTGCTATTTGCCCTGTTTTGCGGGCTTTTTCCAGCGAAGGATGCATAAGCTCTTCACACGGGGCCGCTACTATCACCTATGAATGCCCGGAATGCTTATCACCTCATAGCTTAAGAACATCTCAGAAACACGTATGCGTTGGACGTTGGAGGTTCGCCGTGGACGAAAAAGATTTCGCCCTCCTGCACATGCTCAAAGAATGCGGCAATATCACTCATGCCGCTGACCGCCTCTATTTGACTCAGTCCGCCCTTTCCAAGCGCATCAAGGCCATCGAGCGCGAGCTGGGCTGCGAGATCATCATCCGCACGCGCAAAGGCGTCCGCTTCACCCCGGAAGGCGAACTTGTCCTCGGCCGTACCGCCCAGGTGCGCCACGAGCTCGACCTGCTGCGTCGAGAGCTCGGAGCCACGCAGGGCGAAGTCTGCGGCACGCTGCGCGCGGGCTTTTCCACCAACTACGCGTTCGTGCACCTTGCCGACGTCATCGCCGAGTACCATGAGCGCTACCCGCTCGTGCACCTGGACATCTCCATCGGCAAGAGCAGCGACCTGCACGGCCGTCTGCAGAGCGGCGCGCTCGATCTGGCCGTCCTGCGCGGCGAGCTGCCCTGGGACGGCATGCAGTACCTGTTGGCCCAGGAGCGCCTGTGCGCCGTGTGCACCCATGAGCTCGAACAGGTTCCCCTCTCCGAGCTCACCTATATCAATCACACCACCGACCTCGCGCAGACCGCGCTCATGACGCGCTGGCTGCACGAGAACAACCTTGCCAACGATGCGAACCGCATCAACGTCACCGACCTCATGACCTGCCAGGAGCTCGTCAAGCGCGGCATCGGCTGGGCGCTGCTTCCCGAGATCGTGCTCGACGGCTTCGACGGCTGCATCCGCCCCTGTACCTTTGCCAACGGCGAGCCGTTCATCCGCCGCATGTATATCGATTGCCAGAAGGAGTCTGAGCGCCTGCCTCAGGTTCAGGCCCTCATCGACATCATCAAGGCGCAGTACGCTCACACCGAGAACGCTTAACGCACCGACGCCCCGGAGGAACCCATGCTCGACGAGTACACCGTATCCAAGGTCTGGCCCACCGACTCCTACACGATGGGGCAGGTGGATGCCCTGCTCGAAAAGGAGGGAATCCAGCGCGACGGCAACCTTGACTACACGTGCGCCATCCAGGATGACGACATGAATGTGATCGCGACGGGCAGCTGTTTCGGCAACACGCTGCGCTGCCTCGCCGTCGACAGCCGCTACCAGGGCGAAGGGCTCATGAACAAGCTCATCACCCACCTGATCGACGTGCAGTACGAGCGCGGCAACGTCCACCTCTTCGTGTATACGAAGGTGAATTCCGCCAAGTTCTTCTGCGACCTCGGCTTTAAGGAGATTGCCCGCGTCGACGGCACGCTCGTGTTTTTGGAGAATCGCGCCGATGGCTTTGCGGGCTATCTGCTTCGCCTTGCCGCAACTCGTCGCCCGGGCACCGCAGGCGCGGTGGTCATGAATGCCAATCCGTTCACTTTGGGCCATCGCCATCTGGTCGAGGTCGCCGCGGCAGCCGTCGATACGCTCCATCTGTTCGTGGTGAGCGAAGACGCCAGCCTCGTGCCGTTTGCCGTGCGCAAGCGCCTGGTCGAAGCGGGTGTTGCCGATTTGGACAACGTCGTGGTGCACGAGTCCGGCCCCTACATCATCTCGTCGGCCACCTTCCCGAGCTATTTCCTGAAAGATGACGTCGCGGTCAACGAGGGGCACGCGCGCCTGGACATCGCCGTGTTCGCCCGCATCGCCGCCGAACTTGGCGTCACTCAGCGCTTCGTGGGCGAGGAGCCCACGAGCCAGGTGACCGGCGTGTACAACCGCGTCATGTGCGAGGAGCTGCCGCGTGTCGGAATCGAGGTGCACGTGGTGCCGCGCCTTGAGACCGGCGGCGCCCCGGTGAGCGCCTCCACCGTGCGTCGTGCCCTGCAGGCAGGCGACATGGAGACTCTCCGCGCGCTCGTCCCCGCCAGCACCTACGACTACTTCGCAAGCGACGAGGCCGCGCCCGTGCTCGCGCGCATCCGCAAAGCCGGCAACGTCGTCCACTACTAGCGCCCTATGACCCGTCATCGAGATGACGGCGGCCGGCTCAATCTCGTGCCCTGATTGTGCTCGCTGTGTTCTTTTTTGCCTGCGTCACGCGGGAGCCTTATCGTTCCCATAGAATACTTGACATATCAAGTAATTCTTTTGCCCATCGTGAGGTCCCGTGGAACTGATGCATATTCTGGTGACGCTGGTCGTCGCCATCGTCGGATTCTTTATCGCACGCCGCATCGGCATCCCCGTTCCCGCCATGATCGGATCCATGCTCGCCGTGGGCATCGTCAGCGCGTTTACGGGCTTCGCCGAGATGCCTGCGCCCATCAAGGCCATCTCACAGGGCATCTCCGGCGCCTTCATCGGCCTGTCCATCAGCAAGCGCGACGTGCGCAACGTGCCGCATATGGTCAAGCCGCTCATCCTGCTGCTCACCCTGCTCACCGTCAACACCATCACGCTCGGCATCGTGTTTCACGCGGTCTTCGGCTGGGACCTCATGACCGGCCTGCTCTCGTGCGTGGCGGGCGGCATCGCCGACGTCTCGCTCATCGCGATGGACCTCGACGCCGACGCGAGCACCGTCGCCATCATGCAGACGCTGCGCTTGGCTACCGTCCTGGCGTTCTTGCCGAGCTGGGTCTCGTTCATGACGCGCAACATCGGCGATGGCGAGGACCGCAGTCCCGCGCTCGACATGACGCAGACCACCAACCCGACCGTGCTCGACCGCTTCATCAACACCCCGGAGCGCCGGACCGTCTTCACACTCGTGGTGGCGCTTATCTGCGGCGCGGTGGGATACACCAGCGGCATCCCCGCCGGATCGCTCGTGTGCTCGCTCGTGGTGGTCGCCGCGCTCAACATCTTCACCGACGCCTGCAAGATGCCCATGACCATCAAGCGCGTCGCGCAGGTTCTCGCCGGCAGCCTGGTGGGCTCCTCGGTGACGCCCGAGACGATATCGCACCTGAACACCATCATCGGGCCGGTCATCATCATGATGGCGATGTACATGGTCGTGAACTTCACGTTCTCCGTCATCGCTACCAAGACCGGCATGCTCGACATGAAAAGCGCGCTGTTTGCCTCCTCGCCCGGCGGCGCGAGCGACATGGCGCTCATCGCCGGCGACCTGGGCGCCGACCTGGCAAAGATCGCCGTGCTGCAGATCATCCGCGTCATCTACGCGTCGGCCCTCATGCCCCAGGTTGCCATCCTTGTTGTCAACCTCATGTCTGCGTGACATGTGGCGGGAGCAGGGCGCGAATTGCATGTGTGAAACGGGTGCCGGTGCGTAATTTCACCCCAGGGGTTTTGTTACACCGGGCAGCC
>CASEEY010000078.1:7944-13459 GCA_949287055.1 uncultured Collinsella sp. | reverse complement strand
CCCGGGCACACGATCTCGCCGATCATGCGCATCATGCGCACGATGGTGTGGACCTGCTTGAGGTTGCGGCAGTTGGTGCCGAGCTGCTTCCAGATGTAGGGGACCGCGTCGATGCGGATGATGTCGATGCCCTGGTTTGCCAGGAACAGGAAGTTGTACATCATCTCGTTGAACACACGCGGGTTGCGGTAGTTGAGGTCCCACTGGTAGGGGTAGAACTGCGTCATCACGCACTGGTCAAGTTCGGGCAGGTAGGTGAAGTGGCCGGGTGCGGTGGTGGGGAAGACCTGCGGCACGTCGCGCGTGTATTGGTCGATGATGCCCTGGTCGCGCACGAAGAAGTAGCGGCTCATGTACTCGCCCTCGCCGGCACGGGCGCGCCGGGCCCACTCATGCTCGTCGGAGGTGTGGTTCATGACGAAGTCCATGCACAGGCTGATGCCGCGCGCATGGCATTTGGAGGCGAGATGCGCGAGGTCGTCCATGGTACCGAGCGCGGGGTTCACGCGCCGGAAATCCGAGACCGCGTAGCCGCCGTCCGAGCGGCTCTTGTCGGCGGGTGTGTCGAGGAACGGCATGAGATGGATGTAGTTGACGCCGCAGCGCTCGATGTAGGGGAGCTTCTTCTCGACGCCTTTGATGGTGCCGGCGAAATTGTCGATGTACATCTGCATGCCGAGCATGTCGGTCGCGCGGTACCACGCGCCGGCTTCCTCGCGGGCGAGGTCGAGTTTTTTGAGCTTGTTGTCGCGCTCGTCGAAGAAGCGCTTCAGCCCGTCGCAGAGCTCGGCGAACATGTCGCCGTTGTCGTAGAGCTCCATGTAGAGCCAGCGCAGCTCATCGCGATGGCGCGCCATGCGCTCGGCAAAGATGGCGTCGGCGCGGGCGCGGGTCATGCGTGTGGCGGGTTTGCTTGCGGGGGTGGCGGCAGTCGCGTCCGGTGCCGTCGCGGGTGAGACGGATGTTGTGCTCGCTGGGGTTTTCGTCGTGTCCGCCATGGGCTGTCCCTTTCCTTGTGCCTCCATAGGGGTTCAACGCGTCCATTCTATGTCCAGCTGGGAACGTTCACACCCGTCATGAGCACGATGGTTTCGACTCGTTGCATAGATGCATATCGGGGCGGCATTCGACCACGCACGAGATGCAGGTCGGCGTGAAGATGTGTGGGCGGTGCGGTGTCGCGTGCGACCGATGCGGCGCTGTGTCGCCTGCGCGCACGCCTCATTGCGGCGACATGTCTTGCGGGCGTCCGCGTGCGCCGACGCGTGCGGCTGGCGTAGACTTTCGGTACAGTCAAACGTCGGATGGACAGGACGCGCAACCCAGCGGTTGCCGGCGTCTTGGATTGAAGGAGGAGCCATGGCTATCGAGCGGGTCGCCATTATCGGCAAGGGTGCGGTCGGGCTTCTGCACGGCAGCAAGATCGCGCGAAACGTCGGACACGACGCCGTCGTCTACGTCATGGACGATGCGCGCTTTGCGCGGCACGCGGGAGAGGCTGTGACCATCAACGGCGAGCCGTGCGACATGGCGACGATCCCTGCGAGCAAGGCCGCCCCGGTCGATCTGGTGATTGTGGCCGTGAAGGCGACGGGGCTCGGCGCCGCGATTGAGACCATGGCGCCCTTGGTCGGTCCCGACACGGCAATCATGTCGCTGCTGAACGGTGTGACCAGCGAGGAGCGCATCGCCAAGCGCTACGGATGGGAGCATCTGGTGCTGAGTGTCACCCAGGGTATGGATGCGGTGTTCATCGGCGGCGAGCTCACCTACACCCATCCGGGCGAGATCCGCTTCGGTGCTGCGCCCAAGACGGCGCCGGACGTCGTCGAGGCGATCGATGCGTTTCTCGACCGCGCGGGAATCGTGCATGCGGTCGAGGAGGACATCCGCCATCGCATGTGGACGAAGCTCATGACCAACGTCGGCGTCAACCAGACCTGCATGGTCTTTGGATGCGATTACGGCGCGGTATGCAAGCCGGAGAGCGAGGAGCACCGCTGCCTGATCGCCGCCATGCGCGAGGCGCTCGCGGTGGCGCGCGCGGAGGGCGTCGATGTGACGGAGGACGACCTGTGCCAGATGTACGCGATGTTCGAGTCGCTGACGCCTGACGGCTTGCCTTCGATGGCGCAGGACCGCATCAATAGAAAGCCGAGCGAGGTGGAGGAGTTCGCGGGCACGATCATCCGCCTTGCCGAGCGCCATGGCATCCTCGTGCCGCAGAACCGCTGGCTGTACCGGCGCGTTCATGAGATCGAGGCGACCTATGCCCCTGCTGCCATGTGAATGAACACCCGGTCGGCGTCACGCGGTCACTGCGCGGAGCTCACGTAGCTTTCGTCGATGGTGATCTTGGGGATCGTACGCGGATAGTGGTCGCGCACGATGTCCGAGACCCGTCGGCGAAGCGCGTCCTCGGAAAGCGGCAGGTCGGTCGGGCGCACGCAGTCAAAGATGACGTTGGTGTGCGTGGGGCCGGGGACGCAGCGCAGGTCGTGGATGGTGATGCGCGGGTCGATGATCTTCACCGCCTGGTCGATCCAATTGCGCATGTTCGCGACGGTCGGGTCGTCGGTCACGATCGGGTCGTAATGCAGGGTGACGACGAGCCCGTCATCGTTTTTGAAATCCTGCTCGATGTTGTCGATGAGGTCATGGCTCTCGAGGGGGTCCGCCTCCGCCGCCATCTCGACGTGGGCGCTCGCGAACTGACGCCCCGGGCCGTAGTCGTGAACCATGAGGTCGTGGGTGCCCAGCACGCCGGGGTAGGACATGATCTTGGCGCGGATGTGCTCGACGAGCTCGGGCGAGGGCGCCTGGCCGAGCAGGGGATTGACGGTGTCGCGCACGAGGCCGATGCCGCTCCATACGATGAACAGGCCGACCGCCGCGCCGACGATGCCGTCGAGCTGGATGTCGGCGACATGGGCGACGACGGCCGACAGCAGCACCGCAGACGTCGAGATGACGTCGTTGCGCGAGTCGACAGCGGTCGCCTCGAGTGTCTCGGAGCCGATGCGCCGGCCGATCGAGCGGTTGAAGGCGGCCATCCACAGCTTCACGACGATGGAGAGCGCCAGGATTGCGACGAGTACGGCGTTGAACTCCACGGGCGTGGGGTGCACGATCTTCTCGATCGATGAGCCGACGAGGTTGATGCCGATCGCGAGCACGAGCGCGGCCACGACGAGACCGGCGAGATACTCGTAGCGTCCATGGCCGTAGGGGTGCTCGGGGTCGGCGGGCCGACTCGCGAGCTTGAAGCCGAGCAGGCTCACGATGTTGCTTGCCGCGTCCGACAGGTTGTTGACGGCGTCGGCGACGATGGATACCGAGCCCGCGAGCACGCCGATGGCGCCTTTCGCCATGCAGAGCAAGACGTTGCACACGATGCCGACGATGCCGGCGAACTGCCCGTAGTGCGTGCGCACGGCGGGGTTCGCGGTGTCGGCGAAGTTGCGGATGAAGTGTCTGACGAGCCATTCGGTCATGGGTGATTCCTCCTTGTGAGGCTGTATTGTACCTCCTGCGCTCGGCTGTTGCGCTTCGCGGCGGCGACGATTGCCACCGTTGCGAACGCGCGACACGACGCCGCGTCGCATGCCGGCGGTCCGCGCTCTCCGCACCGCCGATTCCGGCGTCCACAACATCTTGGTCAAGACCTTTTGTCGAATCATTTGATGTGAAGCGCGTGATGCGTCCTGTGGATTTTTCTCGACAGACGCATCGGATGGCAAAAGGCTGAAGCGCTGGTCAGAACCGTGACGCTTCCCGGCTTGTCGCCACGGCTTAACGATCGATTTGAGCGGAGAAAAAAACACACGAGCGATGACCTGCCTAAACACAAGATGTAGGGCTGCACTGATAAAAAGCCAACACCATGTAGTGAATCGCGTGACGTATAGTAGGTATCCGCCGCCACTCGCCGCAGGGGAACCGCGCCCGTTATCGGGTTCCCTTTCGGCGAGTGGCCGCATGGTGATGTGCCACCACGGATTCGAGAGGGAATACGCATGAAGATCATCAAGCGCAACGGCACCGAGGTCGCATTCGATATCGACAAGATCACGAATGCGATCCGCGGCGCCAACCGCGAGGTGAAAGAGCAGGACCGCATGACGGAGCGCGAGATCGTGTTCGCGTCCCAGAATGTTGCCGAGGCGTGCGAGAACGCCGGCCATACCGTCTCGGTCGAGGAGATTCAGGACCTCGTCGAGGACGAGATCATGGCGCTCGACCACTTTGAGGTTGCCCGCCACTACATCATCTACCGCTACGTGCAGAGCCTGAAGCGCCAGAAGAACACGACCGACGACAAGATCCTGTCGCTTATCGAGTGCAACAACGAAGAGGTCAAGCAGGAAAACTCCAACAAGAATCCGACCGTCAACTCGGTGCAGCGCGACTACATGGCGGGCGAGGTCTCCAAGGACCTCACGCAGCGCGTGCTGCTGCCGCAGGAGGTGGTCGAGGCCCACAACGAGGGCATCATCCACTTCCACGACTCGGATTACTTCGCCCAGCACATGCACAACTGCGATCTTGTGAACCTCGAGGACATGCTGCAGAACGGCACGGTCATCTCCGGCACGCTCATCGAGCGTCCACACAGCTTCTCCACCGCCTGCAACATCGCCACGCAGATCATCGCCCAGGTCGCTTCCTGCCAGTACGGTGGCCAGTCCATCAGCCTCACGCACCTCGCCCCCTTCGTCGAGGTGTCCCGCCAGAAGATTCGCGGCCAGGTCGAGCGCGAGCTCGCCGAGCTCGGCGCGACGGCCCCTGAGGACAAGATCTCGAGCGTCGTCGAGGAGCGCCTGCGCGACGAGATCCGCCGCGGCGTCCAGACCATCCAGTACCAGGTCGTCACCCTCATGACCACTAACGGTCAGGCGCCGTTCGTGACCGTGTTCATGTACCTCAACGAGGCGCGCTCCGAGGCCGAGAAGCGCGATCTGGCCATGATCATCGAGGAGACGCTGCGCCAGCGCTACGAGGGCGTGAAGAACGAGGCGGGCGTGTGGATCACCCCGGCGTTCCCCAAGCTCATCTACGTGCTCGAGGAGGACAACGTCGCCGAGGGCTCGCCGTATTTCTACCTCACGCAGCTTGCCGCCAAGTGCACCGCCAAGCGCATGGTCCCCGACTACATCTCCGAGAAGATGATGCGCAAGCTCAAGCTGTCGAAGGGCGAGACCGAGGGCAACGGCGATTGCTACACCTGCATGGGGTGCCGCAGCTTCCTGACGCCCGACCGTTCGGGCAACGGCTTTGACAACGTGGCGCGCGCCAAGAACTACGAGCCCGGCAAGCCGAAGTACTACGGCCGCTTCAACCAGGGCGTCGTGACCATCAACCTGCCCGACGTGGCGCTGTCTTCGCACGGCGACCATGACCGCTTCTGGGAGATCTTCGACGAGCGCCTCGAGCTGTGCCACCGTGCGCTCATGTGCCGTCACGAGCGCCTGAAGGGGACGCTCTCGGACGCCGCGCCGATCCTGTGGCAGTACGG
>CASEEY010000078.1:0-7929 GCA_949287055.1 uncultured Collinsella sp. | reverse complement strand
TACTCGACGATCAGCCTGGGATACGCGGGCCTGTACGAGTGCGTGAAGTACATGACTGGCGCCTCGCATACCGACGAGCGCGGCAAGGGCTTCGCGCTGGCGGTCATGCAGCACATGAACGACAAGTGCGCTGAGTGGAAGGCCGAGAGCAACATCGACTTCTCGCTCTACGGCACGCCGCTCGAGTCCACCACCTACAAGTTTGCCAAGTGCCTGCAGCGCCGCTTCGGCATCATTCCCGGCGTGACGGACAAGGGCTACATCACGAACTCCTATCACGTGCACGTGTCCGAGGAGATCGATGCTTTCAGCAAGCTGAAGTTCGAAAGCGAGTTCCAGCAGCTTTCGCCCGGCGGCGCCATCTCCTACGTCGAGGTGCCCAACATGCAGGACAACCTCAAGGCCGTCATCCGCGTCATGCAGTACATCTACGACAACATCATGTACGCCGAGCTCAACACCAAGAGCGATTACTGCCAGGTGTGCGGCTACGACGGCGAGATCAAGATCGTGGAGGACGACGGCAAGCTGGTGTGGGAGTGCCCCAACTGCGGCAACCGCGATCAGGAGAAGCTCAACGTGGCGCGTCGCACCTGCGGCTACATCGGCACCCAGTTCTGGAACCAGGGCCGCACCGAGGAGATTCGCGACCGCGTGCTTCATCTTTAAGTTCCGCGGTTTTGCTAAACCGCGGAGCCGGGTTGACGCTGCACGGGCATCTGGCGGGCGATCTGACCTTCACTCGCCAGCCGCCCGCCCGTTGACTGAGAACTCGTCCTGCAAGCTTTTCGTGCTGGAAACAGGGGGATAGCCCCATGTTCCCGGTTCGTGATGGCGCGCTTCTTCCGAGAAGGGAGGGGTGCGCCTTTGTTCAGGGAGGCTGACGCGTGAATTACGCTGAGATCAAGTATTCCGATATCGCCAACGGCGAGGGCGTGCGCACGACGCTGTTCGTCTCCGGCTGCACGCGAGGCTGCCCGGGGTGCTTCAACTCCGGTGCCTGGAGCTTTTCGGCGGGCGAGCCCTTCACCCGCGAGGTAGCTGACCGGGTCATTGCGAGCCTCGAGCCCGCTTTTGTCGATGGGCTCACGCTGCTGGGCGGCGAGCCTATGGAACCCCAGAACCAGGCGGGGCTCGTCGAATTCATCGAGCGCGTGCGCGAGCGGTTTCCGCGCGGATGCGGCAAAACCATCTGGTGCTTCACCGGTGACACGCTCGACGAGCTCCTGCCCGGCGGGCGCCATCACACCGAGGTGACCGACCGGCTGCTCGATTGCATCGACATCTTGGTCGACGGTCCGTGGGTGGAGGATCTCTACGACATCACGCTGCGTTTTCGCGGTTCGTCCAACCAGCGCCTCATCGATCTGAACGCCACTCGTGCGCAGGCGGAAGAGCGGGGCGTGCCGCTTGACCAGGCGATTTGCCTATGGCACGACGAAGAGGTGTACAGCACCCATTCGATGTGAGGCGCCCGTCCGCCCCTTGTGGCGGGCGTCTGCGATGGCAGGCGACATGCATGGTACGATAGCGGGCATAAGACGCGTTTGTTCGGGAGGGTTCATGGTCGATCAGGAAAAGGTTCAGCAGGCGGTGCGCCTGCTTCTCGAGGGCATCGGCGAGGATCCCGAGCGCGACGGCCTTATCGATACGCCCGAGCGCGTGGCCCGCATGTACGCCGAACTCGTATGCGGCATGGAGCAAGATCCCTCGACGCATCTGTCCCGAACGTTCGAGATCGATTCAAACGATATGGTCGTGGAGCGGGGCATCACGTTCTACTCGCTGTGCGAGCATCATCTGCTGCCGTTTTACGGCACGGTGACCATCGGATATATCCCTTGCGGACGTGTGGCGGGCCTTTCTAAGCTCGCGCGCACCGTCGAGGTGTTTGCGCGTCGCCTGCAGCTGCAGGAGCGTCTGACCTCCCAGATCGCCGATGCGCTCATGAAGGAGCTCGGCTGTGCGGGAGTCATCGTGCATATCGAGGCGGAGCATATGTGCATGACCATGCGCGGTGTTCAGAAGCCGGGCACGGTCACGGTGACCTGCGCCTGTCGCGGCGCCTTCGAGGACGATCCGTCGCTCGAGCGGCGCTTCTTCCAGATGTTGGGACGAGCGTAGTGGAACAGGCGTCTGCGATGCCGCGCGTTGACGCCATCTGGCGTCACCCCCTGTATCAAGAACAGCTCATGCGCATCGAGGAGCTCGAGCGCGACCGCGTTTTCTGCCGACACGGTCTGGCGCACCTGCTGGATGTGGCGCGCATCATGTGGATGCTCGCGCTGGAGGAGGGTGCGACGGACGTGCTCTCCCGCGACGTGGTATATGCTACCGCCCTGCTGCACGATATCGGCCGCGCTGCGCAATACGAGATGAAAGAACCGCATGATATCGCCGGTGTTCGCATTGCGCGCGAGATTATGGGTACGGTAGATGACAGCCATGCGTTCTCTCGCGAGGAGCAGGACCTGATCGCAGGCGCCATCGGCGCGCACCGCGATGGCGCAGGCGCGGCATCGCCGCTTTCCCGCCTGCTGTATCGGGCCGACAAGCTGTCGAGGCCCTGCTTTGCCTGCCCCGCCCGTCCGGAGTGCCATTGGCCTGAAGAGCAGCAGAACCTCACCATCTGCAGGTAACGGGAAACGGGCGCGATCCCCTTTCCCACGAAGGAGACGATTCGCCATGGGCAAGAAGCACCAGAAGCATCTACCGGAAAACGCCACGCCCGTCGAGGGCGCCGAGCTCGCATGCCGCGAGACGGGGCTTCCCGCTACGCGCACCGCACTTGCGCGCGTGACGCACGATGACCTGTCGCGCGCCGACAAGATCCAGGTCGACGGCCTCGAGGTCTTTGCCAACCACGGAGTCTATGCGGAGGAGAACACGCTCGGCCAGAAGTTCGTCGTGTCGCTCACTCTCTACGCCGACCTGCATGCTGCCGGTCGCCATGACGACCTCGCGGCGTCGATCGACTACGGCAAGGTGTGCCACGACGTCGATGCGTATCTGTGCGAGCATACGTTCAAGCTCATCGAGGCGGCAGCGGAGGGCGTGGCCGCGCAGCTGCTGTCGTGCTACGATGCGCTGCTCGGTGTGCGCGTGCGCATCGAGAAGCCCTGGGCGCCCGTCGGCCTGCCGCTGCGCACCGTCGCCGTGGAGATCGAGCGCACGCGATAAGCGACAAGGCCCCGACAGGACTGAACCCGGCCCCACCGACAAGATGGGGCCGGGTTCAATCTTGTCAGGGTGGCGCTTGGTAAAACGAGACGACAGCTTCGACGCCCTTATCGTCGGTATGGTAATATCGTCGATAATCGACGATAGGGGGAGGTTGCAATGGAGCTGAGGGAGACCGAGCGCATCGAGCTCAAGCGCTGTGTAACTGACCGTATGGCCAAGACGATCGTCGCCTTCGCAAATGGTCAAGGCGGGAGCATCTACGTCGGTATCGACGATTTCGGACGGGTGATCGGTGTCGACGATATCGATGGCGAGATGCTCAAGATCTCAAACCTCGTACACGATGCCATCTGCCCTGAGGTCGCGCAGTTCGTGTATATCGAACCGATCGAGCTTGACGGCAAGCGCGTCATCCTCGTGAACGTCGAGCCGGGAGACGATAAGCCGTACTATCTTGCTGCAAAAGGGCTGGTGCCCGCCGGCGTTTTCATGCGCCTGGGGCCGGCGACCGTACCTATGGGCCGTCGCGATATCCGCCGCATGATCCGCGAGGCGGACGGCGACCTTTTCGAGACGCGCCATGCGCCGGTCCAGGAGCTGACGTTTGAGGAGGCTGCGGCGTTCTTCAGGTCCCACCACGTCGACTTCTCCCAGGAGCGCTACCGATCGCTCGGATTCTTTGCGCGCGACGGGTTCTATTCCAACCTTGCGCTGCTCGTTTCGGACCAGAATCCCTACACGCTGAAGTGCGCCGTGTTCAACGACGATGCGGGTACGGAGTTCTTGGATCGCCTCGAGTGCGAGGGTTCGGTGCTTCGGCAGTTCGAGGACGCCTTGAGATTTTTGCGCCTCGCGAACAACCTTCGCTCTTACTTCCCGAGCGAAACACGCATCGACCAGCGCGACTATCCCGATGATGCCCTGCGCGAAGGCTTGCTCAACGCGATTATCCACCGCGATTACGATGGGAGCGCCCACATTCCGACGCTTGTGAAGATGTATCGTACGGAGCTGTCGTTCACATCGTTCGGCAGCCTGTTCGGCATCACGGAGCGGCAGGCGATAACGCGCGAGTCGTCTCCCCGCAATCCCGCCCTGCTTGCACTGTTTCATCGGTTGGGCGAGGTCGAGGCATATGGCTCGGGCCTTCCAATGATCTGGAAGCTCTACGAGCGGGAGCATCTGCAGGCGAGCATCGAAGCGGAAGGGTCGTTCTTCTCGCTCGTGCTGCCCAATATCAATACGGCGCGCAATCCGTCTTTGAGTCTGACGCGCAACGAGGGGCCCGATTTGCGCGGTGGCCAGGGCGCGTTCGAGCAGCTCGATGCCATGGGCGCGCTTCCGGTGCGTGTAAAAGCCGCGTACGATAGCGCATGCGTTGCGCGTGCGGAGATCGAGCAGAGGCAGACCGCGATGGCAGCCGGACGAGGGACCGCATCCGGGCGGTATGACATCCGCATGGAGCGAGTGGGGTCTGTGCCCGCGGGGGAGGGCCGCGCCATGCAGCCGACGGGAGTATCGAATGGCGATGCGCCACGTCTCGAACGGTTCCTTATCTCGTTTGCGCTCGAGCGCGAGGAGTTTTCCCGCGAGGAGGCGCAAGAGGTACTTGGCGTCGGCCGCGACACGGCGCTCAAGGTTATCAACGGGATGATCGACGAGGGCGCACTCGTCAAGACGGGGCGCGCGCGGGCGACACGCTATCAGGCGTCCGACCGCTTGCGACAAGATGATGCGGCAACCGCTTAGCGGCAAGATGGGACCGGGTTCAATCTTGTCGGGGTGGCGCCGCGGTGTTCGCGACGTCGCGCGCGCTGCGCTTGAGGAGCGCCGACATCGTGCGATTGTGCGGGCAGTAGATGTCCAGCAGCATATGGAACCGTGCGTTGTGGCTGGGCTCCATCAGGTGCGTGAGCTCGTGCGCGACGACGAACTCCAGGCATGCGCGGGGGTAGGCGGCGAGATTTGTGTTGATGCGGATGGCGCGTGTCGCGGGCGTGCAGGAGCCCCAGCGGGTCTTCATACGGCGCAGGCTCCAGCGGCTTGCGCTCACGCCCATGGCCGTCTCGGCGCGTGCGCTCACTTCGGGCAGCGCGCGTGCAAGCTCGCGACGGTACAGCTCATCGACGAGAAGGTCGTATTCCTCCGCGGAAATGGGGGAAAGCCTGTCGCGCTCGACGGGGGCCGGCGCGCCGAATGTCGAGGGCTTGGCCGCCGCGCCAAAGCGGATGCCGGCGCGCTCGAGGGCGTCGGATAGCGGGATCAATGTCCCCCAGAGCGGGACGGTCGCAAGGTCTTGGGGGCGCTGCGGGCGCTGGCCGGTGTCCTCCCGCTGTCGTATGCGCTTCAGTATCCATGTCGCCTTTGCGTCCAGAAACGCTTGGGCCGCCACCAAGCTCGTACGGGCGGGAATGCTCAGTGCCACGCTTCCGTCGCTGCGGATGCGCAGGTTGAGGTTGCGCACTCGCTTGCGCGAGACGGCGACGGGGATCCTTCTGCCGTCTGCTTCGACAAAAAGCGTATGGGTCGTTCCGACCAAGATGGCTCCTTACGGGGACGTGCGAGCGAATGCCGATACAGCCTCCCCGATTGTAGGGTATCCGCATGGACGGCTCGTGCGTGCGGCGTGAATTCTCGATGATGCCGCAGACGATTGCAGAGGTCAGGATGGCGCCGTCGGGCGCACGGGAGCAGGTCGCAAGTCCGGCTCGCTATAATGATGGGCCACAGCAAGCGCGACCCCTCGTGTCGCCCGACCGGAAGGAGCACGCATTCCATGATCAAGGTTGCCGTCCTCTTCGGTGGCATCTCCACCGAGCACGATATCTCCCTCAAATCCGCTGATAACGTTATCGCCCAGCTGCCGCGCGACCGCTTCGAGCCGGTGCTCATCGGCATCGACCGCGAGGGCGCTTGGTTCCACTACACCGGTGACGTCTCCGATATCGTCACCGGCGCCTGGGAGGAGCACGACATCAATCCGGTGGTCCTCATCCCGGGCCGTGGCGACGCCGACGCGCGCGGCGGCATGCTCGAGCTCGTGGGAGACGAGTTCGCCGAGCTCGACGTGGACATCGCCCTGCCCGTGCTGCATGGCCAGGGCGGCGAGGACGGCACCGTACAGGGTACGCTCGAGGCTTGCGGCATCCCGTATGTGGGGTGCGGCGTGCTCGCGTCCGCGGTGTGCATGGACAAGGATGCCTCCCATCGTTTGGCCGCTGCCGCCGGCGTGCGCTCGCCCCAGTGCGAGGTGCTCTACCGCGGTGCGAGCGACGAGGCGTGCCTCGCCGTGGTCGAGAAGTGCGGCGGATACCCCGTGTTCGTCAAGCCCGCACGCGGCGGGTCGTCCATCGGTGTGTCCAAGGCGGCCGACGAGGCTGCCTACCGCGAGGCGCTCGACGCCGCGTTCGCCCTGGACGAGAAGGTCGCCGTCGAGGAGGCCATCACCGGCGTCGAGGTCGGCTGCGCCATCATGGGCGACGCGATCCACGGCACCAAGATGGGCGAGGTCGACGAGATCGTCATCACCGGCGACGGCTTCTTCCGCATCCATCTCGAGAAGGATCCCGGCGCCAACACCGAGCTGCGCTGCCCGGCGGAGCTTCCCGCCGACGTCATGGCGCGCGTGCGCGAGGCGGGTCGCACCGTGTACGAGGCACTCGGGTGCTCCGGCTTCGCCCGCGTCGACCTGTTCGTGACGCCCGAGGGCGAGGTCGTGTTCAACGAGGTCAATTCCACGCCGGGCATGACCTACTACTCGCGCTTCCCGCAGATGATGCGTGTTGCTGGTCATGAGCTGGGCGAGGTGCTCGCCGAGCTCATCGACACCGAGATGGAGAACTAGAGGGTCTGCCGCCCGTTTGCCCGCGCATCGTGCGCGGGGGTATAGTGACCACCATGTGCTCGCGTCCAGACGGGGTGCGAGCGGCTATAGAAACGAGGATGTACATGTCCAACGATGGCAAGAAGGTTCGCGCCCACTACCGCGGCACGCTCGACGACGGCACGCAGTTCGACAGCAGCTACGATCGCGGCGAGCCCATTGAGTTCACCTGCGGTGCCCATCAGATGATCGCCGGCTTTGACGCGGCGGTCATGGAGATGGAGGTGGGCGAGAAGAAGACCGTCCATATTCCCGCCGACCAGGCGTATGGCCAGCACCGCAAGGAGCTGGTGTTCCGCATTCCCGCCGAGCAGGTTCCCAACATCGACCAGGTTCACGCCGGCGACCACGTGTTCCTGTCCGGTCCTGCGGGCCAGCCGATCCCTGCGGTCGTGCTCGAGGTGCTGCCCGAGGGCGTCGTGATCGACGCCAACCACGAGATGGCCGGCAAGGACCTCAACTTCGAGATCGAGCTCGTCGAGGTGCTCGACTAGCATCGAACAAACAGAGCGCGTGAAGTGCTCCCACGCAAAGAGGGCGAGCCGAATGGCTCGCCCTCGCCATATTTCATCCCGCCAGCTCGTCCGGTGGATGGCCGATAGCGTGTAAGTTAACGCAGGGAGGCCCCACGTATTCCCCATGCGCGCAATCCCGCAGGCGAAGCCGAGGACGCGCGCAAGGGGAATACGTGGGGCCTCCCGGTGGGACTAAACCCCCTTCACCCGCATAGCCCTCATCGCATTCAAAATCGCTATCATCGCCACGCCCACATCGCCAAACACCGCGAGCCACATGTTGGCCACGCCGAGCGCCGCAAGCACGAGGATGCCGATCTTTACCGCGAGCGCGAATACGATGTTCTG
>CASEEY010000077.1 GCA_949287055.1 uncultured Collinsella sp. | reverse complement strand
GAGGGCATCGGCATCGGCACTGTTGTTGTCGCCGTTGAGCCCGATCTGACGTTCACGCCGCATACGGTTGAGGACACTGAGGCCGAGAAGGCTCGCTTCCAGGCGGCTCTCGATACCTTCTGCGCCAAGACCGAGGCGCAGGCCGAGCACATGAAGGAGAGCGTCGGCGAGGCCGAGGCCGAGATCATGACCGGTCACGTCACGCTCGCTCAGGACCCCGAGCTCGGTGGCGCCATCATGGCCGCTATCGACGGCGGCACCTGCGCCGAGCAGGCCCTGACCGAGACCAGCACCATGTTCGAGAACATGTTCCTGTCCATGGATGACGAGGTCTTCCGTCTGCGTGCCGCCGACATCGCCGACATCCGCACCGGCATCCTCGCCGAGCTGCTGGGCCGTCCGGTCGTCGACCTGTCGGTGCTGCCCGCCGGCTCCGTCATCGTCATCCACGACCTGACCCCGTCCATGACGGCCACGATCGACAAGAAGAACGTCGCCGGCATCGTCACCGAGGTCGGTGGCCGCACGTCGCACTCCGCGATCATCGCCCGCGCCCTCGAGATCCCGGCTGTCCTGTCGGTCTCCAACGCCTGCGGCGCGCTGCACAACGGCATGACTGCTATCGTCGACGGCTCCAAGGGCGCCGTCATCGCCGATCCCGACGAGGAGACGCTGGCCGATTACACCAAGCGCGCCGAGGAGTACATCGCCGAGAAGAACGCGCTCGAGGCCTTCCGCGGCAAGCCGACGATCACCGCCGATGGCTACAAGAAGATCATGGCCTGCAACATCGGCAACCCCGATGATGTGAAGGGCGCGCTCGATCACGACGCCGAGGCCATCGGCCTGTTCCGTTCCGAGTTCCTGTTCATGGACGCCAAGTCGCTGCCCTCCGAGGAGGAGCAGTTCGACGCCTACCGCAAGGTTGCCGTTGCCATGAAGGGCGCCCCGGTCATCATCCGCACGCTCGACGTGGGCGGCGACAAGGAGATCCCGTATCTCAAGCTCATGAAGGAAGAGAACCCCTTCCTGGGTTACCGCGCCATCCGCTACTGCCTCGACAACCCTGACGAGTACAAGGTCCAGCTGCGCGCCCTGTTGCGCGCCAGCGCCTTCGGCGACATCAAGATCATGGTCCCCATGGTCACCTGCGTCGAGGAGATCCGTGCCGTCAAGGAGCTCGTCGAGACCTGCAAGGCCGAGCTGCGCGAAGAGGGTCGCAAGTTCAACGAGGGCATCGAGGTCGGCATCATGACCGAGACCGCGGCCTCCGCGAACATCCCCGACCTGCTGGCCAAGGAGGCCGACTTCTTCTCGATCGGCACCAACGACCTGACCGGCTACACGATGGCGTCCGACCGCGGCAACGACAAGGTGGCCTACCTGTACAGCTGGTACTATCCGGCGGTCCTGCGCGCCATCAAGAACATCATCGAGGCCGGCGTCAAGGAGGGCATCATGGTGGGCATGTGCGGCGAGGCCGCTGCCGACCCGCTGCTGACGCCGCTGCTGATCGCGTGGGGTATGGACGAGTTCTCGACCTCCGCGCCCAGCATCCTGCGCACCCGCAAGGCCATCTCGCAGTGGACCGTCGCCGAGGCTCAGGAGCTCGCCGAGAAGGCGCTTGCATGCTCCACGGCCGACGAGGTCAAGGCCCTGCTCGAGGCGAACCAGAAGTAAGCGTTTTGTAAACACTATGTCTGGAACACGCCTCACATAACGTTTTACGTGGCCGCGTGGCATCGGGAGACACCCGGGGCCACGCGGCCTCCTTGGAAAGGGGAGAATATGTTCTATACACTCACTGCCAACCCTGCTGTGGACATGACCGTCTCGTGCGGTCCGCTCGTGCCCAACGAGAACATCCGCTCCGGCTCCGCCAGCTACACGCCCAACGGCAAGGGTCTCGATGTGTCGTTCGCCCTTAAGAAGTTTGGCGTCGACTCCGTCGCGCTGGGCTTCTTCGCCGGCTTCACGGGCAAGTACATCGTCGAGGAGACCATGAACATGGGCTGCCTGTGCCGCCCCGTGTGGATCGACGGCATCACCCGCATCAACACCTACCTCAACGACGGCGAGAACGAGTACGGCGTGCTGAACCCCGGTGCCCCGCTGACGCCCCAGGGCGAGCAGGAGCTCTACAAGATTCTCGACACGGCCGGCAGCCTCGACTGCCTGATCGTGTCCGGTTCGGTGCCGCCGCGCGCTTCCGCCGACTTCCTCGACCAGGTCGTCACGCACGCCCAGGCGCACAACGCCGACGTCGTCCTCGACCTCTCGAGCTCCAAGCTCAAGGAGCTGTGCTCCAAGAAGCCGTTGCTCATCAAGCCGAATCACCACGAGATGCGCGAGATCTACGGCGTGCGCATCGACACGCACGAGGATGCCAAGCGCGCGCTTGCTCTGGCGCATGAGTCCGGCGTTCAGAACGTCCTGCTTACTATGGGTAGCCGCGGTAGCGCCTACTTCTCCAATGGCGAGGACATCTGGTACGCCCGCCGTGAGTTCAACATCAAGCTCGTGTCCTCCGTCTGCGCTGGCGACTGCACGCTCGCTGCATTCCTGTATAAGTGGTACGACAACCGCGACAACGTCGAGGAGGCGCTCAAGCTCGCGCTGGCCACCGGCGCTAACGTCGCCGAGAGCGTCGGTCTGGGCGACTTCAGCCACGTCGACGAGTACAGCCGCCGCATCAGCGTGGAGAAGCTGACGCGCTAAGCTGCACAGAAAGCTGTTTTCATGTTGCCGCCCCGCCGTCGCGCGCCGATGGCGGGGCGGTTCTCGTTGTGATGCGCTGAGACGGCGCGCGGGCTATGTGCGCCGTTCACTTCCGAGGAGCGACCATGATCTATACCCTGACCGCCAACCCGGCGATCGACTACAACATCTCCTGCGATGGCTTGGCACCCAACTGCGTGACCCGCACGCGCGATGCGGTGTATAGCCCCAACGGCAAAGGGCTGAATGTTTCGTTTGCGCTGCATCACTTTGGTGTGGATACGGCGATCTTGGGGTTCTTCGCGGGATTCTCGGGGCGCTATATCGTAGATGGCGCACGCGCCAAGGGCGTGGAGGTCTATCCGGTATGGACCGACGGTATCACGCGCGTCAATGTGTTCCTGAATGCCGTGGACTGCGAGTACAACATGGTGAACGCGGGCGCCGCGATCACCACTGGCGACGAGGAGGCCATGCTGCGCTTAGTCGAATCGCTCGACGACCTTGAGTGCCTGTCCATCTCGGGATCGCTGCCGCCGGGTACCTCTGACGACTTTCTGGAGCGTGTCGTCCGCCTGGCGGGGGAACGCGGCGCTGACGTCGTGCTCGATATCTCGTCGGACCAGCTTGTCGATTTGCTCGCTGAGCGCCCGCTGCTCATCAAACCCAACGACGATGAGCTGCGTGACATCTTCGGTCTTGAGGTTGCGGCGGGCGACGATGCGAATGCGGTTCGTGCACTGGATGCCTTGCATGCAGCGGGGGCGCAGGCGGTGCTGTTGACGCTCGGTGGCAACGGCGCATACTTCAGCGACGGCGCGGGCGTATGGTATGCGCGCTGCACCGTGCCGGTGCAGGTGCTCTCCACGGTATGCGCCGGTGACTCCACGCTCGCTGCGTTTTTGTCGGTCTGGTACCGAGAGCGCTCTTGTGTCGAGGACGCGCTGCGCCTTGCGATGGCGACCGGCGCCAACGTGGTGGAGTGCGCCGGGCAGGGAGACTTTACGCACGTGGACGAGTATCGTACGCAGGTTGAGGTGCGCCGCATCCGCTAGATTTGAGTTCGATTGCGTGCAGTTGGGGCAGGGCCCTTTCCCGTCGGGACGCCATTTTGCGCCCCGATGGGAAAGGGCCCTGCCCCAACTGCACGCGAGATACCGCGTGCACGTTCGTAAACGCGTTTGTGGTCACGAGGCGACGATTACTGTCAGTGCTTTGCCGCTCAGTCCGCCGCAGAGAGTCCCGTTCCGGGTCAAACGGCCCTGCAACGGCGTAATCAGATGGTAAAACCATGCTTGCGAGCTATGGGCTGGCTGATAATAAGCCATGTGCGCATGGATAGCGCTCTGGTGAAGCGGCGCACCGGTGGTCATCTGACAGTAATCGTCATCTCGTGACCACGTTGCTCAAAACGAACGAGCGGCCAGCCGAAGCTGGCCGCTCGTTTACGCGTTAGCGGGCAAGCGAACCCATGGGATCCCAGGGTGCAAGCTCGATGGGCTCGCTCTCGTAGGCGGCGAGCTCCTCGGCCGTCAGGTACTTCTTATCCACGACGACCTGGTAGACATACTCGCTGAACCATGCATCGGAGGCGATGTTGTAGCCCTTCTTGCCGCGGTCCTCGCCCCAGCTGTTCTCGATGCGCCACTGTGTGGGGTTGTCCTCGGCATCGAGGTTCACGCCCTGCAGCGTCATGGCATGGGTCATGAGGGACTCGCCGTAATCAAGGCGCGCCGCCTTGTCCAGGCCGGCTTCGATAGGCAGGTTAAAGAGGGCGTCGACCTCAAAGGCAGCAGGGTCGAGCACGCCGTCATCGCGCAGGAAGCACTGGCCCACATCGGAGCCGAACCATACGGGCAGCCCGTCTTTCAGCTGGGCGATAGCCATGCGCTTCAGGGCGTCGACCGGCAGGTTGACGTAGCGCACGCCGCCGTCCTCTACGACATTGCCCAGGAACTTGACGGTGTAGGCATGGCCATAGGGCTTGTCGCCGGTGGGGGCGTTGATGACCGAGACGTAGTCATCCACGTTCATGTCGACGAACTCGGCGAAGAATTCCTGCGGCGTGTAGGTGCCGGAGGCCTTGAGCTCGTTCTTCTCGTCGCGGATGCGCACGTCGAAGGTCGCGGGCGGCTCGCCGAGGCAGATGGCAAGGATACGGTAGACGCCGTCGAGCAGCTCGCCCTTGATGGCGGCGAGGCCGGCGGGATCGGTTCCCTCGGCGCATGCGTCGCGCAGGCGCTTGGCGCCATGGCGCAGGTAGCGGGTGAGGTACTGATTCATCGTGCCGGTGTTGGAGGAATGGAAGGTCTCCGGCATGGCCTCTTTGGGCACCACGCCGTACTTCTTGACCAGCGAACGGAACATGTCCCACTGTCCGCCGTCGCACATGGGGTCGGCAAGCAGGTAGGCGATCTCGCGGTCAGCCGACGGCTGGTCGGCGGTGGCGACGATGTTCTCGAAGAACCAGTTGGAGCGCTCGTACTTATCCCAGAACAGGGGGTATGCCTGCGAGAGCTCGAAGGTTTTAAGGCCGAGCTTCTTCATGATGCGGAAGCGCATGGTGTTCAGGCTCGCGAACATCCAGCAGCGGCCGGAGTGCATCTGGTTGGTGACGTCGCCTTGGGCGAGCTGGACGTCAAAGGTGGTCGTTGCAAGGGCGGCAACCTGGGGGTTGCGTACCGCGGCGGCGATTCCCGAGCTGGTGACGGCGTTGCGAGCAATCAGGTTGCTGCGGTCGTCGATAAACGAGCGATGCGCTGCGGCGATCGTGTCCGGTGTGATCGCGAGGTCAGAGGCCATGGGCGTTTCCTTTCGATACTTCGATACAGCCAACGGCGTATGGACAATACCGACAGGTAGCATACCGCCATGCGTCGAGGTACACGTCAAGAACACGTGCCCGTGAGCAAGCAACACATGACGTTCAAGAGGGGCCGCATCCATCGAAATCGAGCCTTGGAATATGCAGGCGAGCGGGTACAGCATGCATCGAGGGGCGGACGAACGCCGCACGTCACGAAGTGAGTGCTTGAATCTGAAGAGGGAAAGTAGAGTCGTTCATGACGGGCGTGCTACCTGCGGATTTGCTAGTGCCGACGCCGCCTATACTCGGAGTTCCCGATGTGAAGCGCTCACTTCGTGACATACGATCACAATATGATTGAATTGCAATACAAAACGAAGCAACACAGGTGCGATTTGCCACATGCAGCGTACCGGCAGGCTGTCGACAGCGTACCGGCCGGCTCTTGGAAACGATAGCCGGCCGGTATCCCGTGGCACTCAGGTCAAAGATTCAGCGCAAGGTGGGGTCACAGCTGGGCTCGTTGCCCCCGCGATGCCAAGACGTCAGCTGAGCTGCTCGATGGTAAACAGGGGCTCATAGACGAGCTCTTCGGTGGTTCCCGCGTCGATGCTGGCGGAAAACGCCTGGGAGTTTCGCATGAGCGCGTCTTTGAAGTCATCGACCGGCTCGATGCGGTACTCGTGGGTGAGCGTCGTTCCGTCAACAAAGGTCGCCGTGACGGTGATGATGCGTCCCGCGAGCAGTTGCGCTCCGTAGGTGATGGATTCAAAACGGAATTCATCACTGTTGCCGGTTGCATGGGATTCCTCGTACAGGGTCTCAAACTCGTCGGGAAGTGCGAAGGTCATCTCAAGCGAGAACGTGCCGCCGTCAATCGTACCGATGCGCTCAAGTATGTCCTGCGTGATGGTCAGCTCCTGCCCGTGCATCTCCTCCAACGAACCATCGGGCGTCTGATAGCTTCTGCTGCCCAGATAGCAGAACTGGGCGGACTCGTCGCCGTCGATGCGGTAGTCAAGCTGCGCTATGTCGTCCCCGTAGGCGCGAAGATCGATGTTGAAGACGTTGTGGCAGCTCATGCCGGCGCCGTCATCATCGGGACCGGCGTCCCAGCTGCCCACGGAGTCCAGGAAGCCGGGGCCGGCGAGTACCGTGTCGCTGCGGTCCTCCACGGGCGTGCCGTCGGCATAGGCGGCAAGCACGAAGGCGGGCTGATCCGTTCCGGCAAGCGTTCCCGCGCTCGAGCTCTCCTCGGGCGCGCCGCCGCTCGCGGCGGCTCCGTCGCCTGCCTCGTTGGAGCTGATCGTCGACCACAGGGACCCGACTGCGGCGCATCCCAGTGCGACGCCGGCGGTGCAGGCGGCAAGTGCAAGGAAGCGGCGGCGCGTATGCACGCTGCGCTCCACGCGCTTGGGTTGCTGCCGGGCTTCATCGCTATCTACGTCGGCGGCTGCGTTTGCGCGCTGCGCCCGCTCGCGTTCGAGGCGCTGCTGCAGAGCTGCGCGCATCTCGGGCGTAAGCGTGACCGCGTTCATGCACTGGATGTAGCTTTCCAGGGTGGTTGTCATGATTCCTCCTCTCCTTGCGTGTGCGGACGCGTCTCGGAGCTCGGGGGACCGTGGGGCAGAATCTCGCCTCGGACAACGGGCGGAGATGGGGCGAGCTCATCGGGCGCGGTGTCGGCGCCCGATGCGCTCAGGGTGTCGCGCAGGCGCGTGCGTGCGCGGAACAGCCGCGTGCGCACGGTGGCGGCGTTGATGCCGAGCAGCCGTGCGATTTCGGCAGCGCTGTTGCCCTCGACGTACGCGAGGTGGATCAAGAGCCGCTGGTCGTCGGAAAGGCTCGCGAGGGCGTCCCAAACCGGATGATCCCTCAGGTTGCGCAGGGCATCTTGCTCGGCGGAGTCGGACGAGAGGGCCTCGATGCCTAAGGCGCCCGGGCCGTCGTCAAGCCCTTCCACGCGCCGGTGCCAGGCGCTTCTGTGCATGTCATGGCAGATGTTGATCGCCACGCGCAGCAGCCAGGCGCGCAGATGGGTCTCGTTTTCAAAGCGAGACTCGCTGGTCAGCAGGCGCACGAAGGTCTCCTGGACGGCATCCTGCGCGTCGGCGGTGTTTCTCAGCTGATTCAGGGCAAGTCGGAACACAGCGTCGCCATGTTCGGCGACCGCGCGGTCCATGAATGCCTCGGAGCGCAAGGCTCCGCTTGTGGTGGGGTTCGTCATGCATATCACCTCCTCACATCGTATACGAGCTAGGAGGCGATTGCGTTTCAGCGGGTCGGCGGCCGGTCGAAACCCCGATTCGGCGCAAGCTTGCCAACACAGAGGACCCGCTGGTCCTTGCTCACGCTATACTTTGGTGGAGCGGGGATACATGACGGAAGAGGGCCATGGTGACGGAGATTCGCTCGACAGCGCAACCGAATGGGACGCAATTGTCCGCCGCCGCGCAGCG
>CASEEY010000076.1 GCA_949287055.1 uncultured Collinsella sp. | reverse complement strand
GAACCCGCGACCCCAACCTTGGCAAGGTTGTGCTCTACCAACTGAGCCATGTCCGCTTGCGAGGAAGTACTATACGCGATTTCCGAAGGCGGCGCAAGAAGCATTTTGCTCTGCACACGTTGTTCAAAGTATCCGATCGTGTGGAGAAGCGCCAAAGGCGCATTGCGACACCTCGGGTTAAACCGTAACCCCGTTTAGGGGACGGTTTTTGAAGCGAGTGCCGAGTACACTCGAACTGGGCAATGCCTTGACCAGCGAATCTAGTACTTGTATCAACCTGTCTACTTGAAGGATGCTATGAAAACCGTCCCCTAAACGGGGGTAGGGGTTTCGGGGGCTGCTCCGCGCCGCCAGCGCGGTTCGAATCCGGTTTCCAAAAAAGGAAGGGCCCCGCTGCCGGAGCCCTATCAGTATCCCTGGAGGCGAAGCCGAACCCGCGACCCCAACCTTGGCAAGGTTGTGCTCTACCAACTGAGCCATGTCCGCTTGCGAGGAAGTACTATACGCGATTTCCGAAGGCGGCGCAAGAGGGAATCGAAAAAAGTTTGCCTGCAGTGCGCGGGCAGCGTGAAGCAAGGCCCCAGAGGCAGAATTCTTAGCTGTGGGGAGCAGGATGCAGCGCATATCCTTGAGCGCTCGATCTTTCCGAGAAGGGATATACCGAGGTCACAAGCGAACTTTCGAGATCATCTCAAACTTTTTCAAATTTCTCCTTTACAGTCGTTCGCGGGTTCGGTATATTATCACCTGCGCTGAAGAGCGCACCCTGAACGGGCGTTTAGCTCAGGGGGAGAGCGCTTCCCTGACACGGAAGAGGTCACAAGTTCAAATCTTGTAACGCCCACCACGAATCTTTTGAGCCGGCGGTTTTCACCGTCGGCTTTTTTCTTGCGTACACCCTGCCGGACTGCGTGCGACAATCGAGCCAAGTCCTCATCCGAGGCACCTGCGTCGATGGGAGGTCGCATGAACCGCCGTCTTGCCGCATCCATTCTGCTGGCTGTTCTGAGTCTGGTCGGCCTGCTGGTCTATATAGTCGCCTGCACAGCGCAACAGCAGAGTGCTGTTAGCGATGCGGTCGTACATAACGAGCGCGTGAGGGTGCTTTCGGTGGACGATGAGGAGCTGACCGCCGAGGTGCGCATCCTGGAGCCACTCGACGACGTGATAGGCGGCTGGGGCACCTTTGCGGAAGGCGAGGAGGGGCAGGCGAGCTTTTCTGGATCGCTAGGCGACGAGCTTCCGGAAGTCGGTACGGATGTCGTACTCGGGTGGATCGGTTCCCCTGACGAGAAGAGCTCATTTCCCATAGGCGTGTATAACTGGGAGACCACGGTCGATTTCTGCGCGTCGCTCGATGAGGCCCATGAGGTCCGCCTTACGGCGTCGATGCTCACCTTCATGAATCAGACGGCCGATGATCTGGTGGCGGATTTCGCCGATACCCCCGACCTGGCGCTCGAAGCGCGTGCGGATGGTGACGATTTGGTGCTCGTCTTTACCCGCGAGCAACTTGAGGACTATCGAGCGGATATCGAGGATAGCCTCGATGACTACGTAACGTCGCTGCGGGAATCCGACGAGGTCGCCTCGCTTAAGATCGCCGAAGATCACACGGGCATGACCATCGCCATCGCACCCGCCTTGCTGGACAAGCCGGTGCTCACAGGCCAGGCGTTCATGGGCATCCCGGGCATGTGCATAACGCTTCAGGCGCTCGATGGGATAACGGACTGGCATTTCGACGTCACGGTCATCGATGCCGGGACCGGCGAGGAAATCGGCCACGCGACGCTGCCCGACGAATCGCTGACGATCGGTTAGCGATTGCCTGCGGCGCGCTGGCGTCGCGAGTGACTACAGGAGCTCATCCTCGCGCTTGGGCAGCAGGCAGGAGACGATGGCACCGACGATGGCGGCGCCTGCGAGCACGCAGACGGCGGCGACGAAGCCCTCCGGGGTGTTCTGGTCTCCGGTGCCGCCCGTGGCAAGCGAGATCGACTGCAGCGCCATGGCGACGATCGCGGTGCCGAACGAGGAGCCGACCTGTTGCATGGTGCGCACGAGGATGGTGCCATGAGGTACCTGTTCGGGGGAGAGGCCGACGTAAACCGCCGAATTGATGGGGATGTTCACCGTGCCTTGGGCGAGTCCGCGCACGAACAGCAGAGCGACAAGCGGGGCCGTCGGCGCGTCATGCGCGATACAAAACGGCAGCGTGGTGGCGGCAAGCAGTAGAAACGCCGTCACCGATACCGCCCGGTCGCCAAAGCGGTCGATGATGCGCCGCACGAAGATGCGGCTCACGAGCACGCCGATGCCCTGCGCCATCATGTACTCACCCGTCTCGAAGACGGTGGCGCCGTGCATCTGCTGCCACCATAGCGGCAGGACGAACTGGGCGGCATAGAGGCACACGCCGAAGAAGAACGATGCGATGCTCGCCGCGCGCGAGGCGGAGAGCGCAAGCAAGCGGATGTTCACGAGCGGGCTCTCGGTGCGGCGGAGCGTGTGTCGGCAGAAGCCTGCAATCAAGGCCGCGCCGGCGACGATGGGGAGAGCGACATCAATCAGCACGCTCGCGGGCTGGCTGGCGATGTTCGCCAGGCCGTACAGCACGAGCATGAGGCCGATCGAGATAAGGGCGAGGCCGGCGAGGTCGAGCCGCTCCGTCTGCTCGGCGCCGCTGGCGCTTTTCGGTATGAAACGCAACGCCAGCAGAATAGCGAGGATTCCAAGGGGGATGTTTACCAGAAACAGCCAATGCCAGGACAGCGAGTTTAGGATGATGCCGCCGACCGCGGGGCCGAGCACGGGACCGAGCGAGATCGGCAGCGAGATGGTGGCGACGATGCCGGCGGTGCTGGTCACCCCGGCACGGCGCGCCTCCATGACCGGCAGGGTTTGCGTGAGCGGGAGGATCATGCCCGCGGCGATACCCTGGATCGCACGGAAGCCGATCAGCGCGGCGGCCGTCGTGCTCGCGGCGCAGCAGGCCGACGAGATGACGAACAGCACGAGGCAGCCGAGCCACAGGCGCCTGCCGCTCCAACGGTTGAGCGCCCAGCTCGTGATGGGTACGACCGCCGCCAACGCGAGCAGGTAGGACGTGCTCACCCATTGCATGGTGATGGTGTCCGATCCGAACGCCTCGACGAGCGTGTCCATACCCACCGAGACGAGGGTCGAGTCGATGACCGGCATGAGGACGCCGCAGATGATGGCGGCAAGATAGCCGGGGCCGAGGATGGCGAGCGCGCCGGGCTCCCGATCGGATGACGTGTTGCTACCGTGCCTTGTCCGCTCCATGGTGCCTCCCGCGCGCTGCTTGCTAACACCACGCTACCGGCAAACCGGGGCCGGGTCAAACCTGCGGGACAGCTCTGTGCGGGATACCATGCCGCGCACTGTGAACGGCGAGATGGGCGCCATGTTGTCCTGCCGAGCGTGGACGGGACTGTACTCCGCCCTGTCAGGCCGTACGCTCCGCGCGCCTACATGATGCGGGTCGATTCGAGGGCGTGCTCGAGGTGCTCGTTGAGACGGATCACGGGGCGCCTGAGCACGAGGCCGAGCAGCAAAGACGGGATCAGATAGAGCGCGAGCAGGCCGAGCTCGATCCAGAAATCACCTCCGTATACCCCGAACATCGCCGCACGCATCGCGCCCTCGGCGTGTACAAACGGCAGCCAGGGATAGATTGCCTGAAAGAGGGGCGGCAGCATCTGCTGCGGAAACGTGCCACCGGAGCCGGCGACCTGTACCACCATGAGCACGACGGCCACGGCCTTGCCCACATCGCCAAACGATGCGGTGAGGGCGAAGATGATGTTCACGAACACAAACGACGAGACGAGGCCCGCAAGCACGAACAGGCCGGGATGGGTGCATTGGATGCCCAGGTACCAGAGGTCACCACCGCAGATGAGCAGGGTCTGCGCGGCGCCGAGGATCACGAAGAGCGCAAGGCGCCCGATATAGGCCTGCGACTGCGAGCAGCCTGTCTGCGCGAGCGCGCGCCTGCTCGGTGTCGCCTTGATGAGTGCCGCGATCACCACGCCGCCGATCCAGATGGCAAGCGCGGTGTAAAACGGCGCCATGGCGGATCCGTTGTTGTCGACGGGAAAGACGGCGTGCCGGTCCATCTGAACCGGTGCCGCGACAAACGAGGCGATCGCATCGGGATTCGCGACGAGGATGGTGCGGACTTCGTCCAGGTCGTTCGCCGCAAGAGCGCTTTCGAGTCGGTGCTGAAGATCCCGAAGGTCGTCTGCGGCAGCATCAAGCGCCTGCGCGGAGCTGTCGAGGGAGGAACGGGCATCACCTAGGCCGGAAGATGCGGTGTCGGCGCCGTCGGCCGCCGAGTCCATGACACCGGATAGCCCCTCCATGCTGGCGTCCACACCCGATACGGCGTCGTCGATGCTGTCGGCAAGCTCGTCGAGCGCGCCGTGCAGCGAGGAATCATAGGTCGTCTGCGCATCGGCGAGGCTCGTGCGCGCGTCGGCGACCATCGCGTGCAGCTCGCTGCGGGCGTCGTCGGCGTCCACCGTCGTTTGCGCGACGTCTTCCGATGCCTTCTCGAGTCCTTGTGATAGGTCCTCGAGTTCGGCAATCGCTTGGTTCACGCGTTCGCAGATGCCCGTGATGGTCGTGGATGCCTCATGGATGCGCGCTGCCTGAGCCGGATCGGCCGTGCCTTGCGCCTCCAGGCTTTCGAGGAGGGAGGAGCTGGCGCCAAGGGCGTCAGCGAGCCGATGGAGGAACTCCAGCTGGCGGTCGACGGCTCCCTTCGTCTCGTCGAGCGCGGAGACGAGTTTGTCGGCCTGCCCGTCCGCGGTGTCGAAGGCCCGATCGATAGCCACATCGACATCGTCCATGCCAGCCGTGCCCTGCGCAAAGGCCGCATCTGCCGCCTCGACCGCATCGTCGATCGCGTCCCCGAGACCGCGCAGGCCGTCGGCGCTTTGCGTGCAGGCGCCGGAGATGTCGCCAATCGGCGCCCGCGCGGCGTCGAGTGAGCTCGAGCTTGCGGTGACGAGGCTTTGTGATGAGGCGAGCACGTCGGAGAACGATCGCGCGGTCTGCGCGGTGCCGTCAAGCGTGTCCGCCGCCGTCACGAGCGCCTGATCGAGGCGAGCTGCCACCGAGGCGATCTGGTCGTCATCGAGCAGGCGACACAGTTCCTCGAGGGCGCCGGCGCCCACGTCGGTCGCCGTGCGGGCGAATCCCTCGTCGATATCGCGCTGGATGGCGGCGGACGCCTTGTCGGTGACGATTTCGGCGATGGCGTTTGCCTTTTGGTTTTGATAGAAGGCTACCTTTGCCTGACGGGGATTCGCCGAAAACCCGCTGAGCAGGCAGGCGGAGAAATCCTCGGGAATCACCACGGCGGCATAGTATTCCCCGGAGCGCACGCCCTCAAGGGCGTCTTCACGCGTGGTAGGGATGTAGCCGATGGAGTCTGACTTCATCAGGTTCGTGACCACGCGCTCGCCGAGGTCGAGCGTGACGGGGATCAACTCGCCGGTGTAGCCGGCGTCCTCGTTGACGACAGCGACGCGCAGGTTCTTCGTGTTGCCGTACGGATCCCAGCTGCCCGCGATGTTGAACCATGCGTAGAACGACGGCACGGCGACAATGCCGACGATCACCACGATGCCGATGGCGTTGGCGAGCGCGTGCCGCACGTCGCGGCGAAAAAACGAGACGATGGAGTGCATGGCGCTACGACCTTTCGGAGGGGGAGACGGGAGGAACAGGGACGGACGGGCGGGCGCGGCCGTTGCGTGGCGCCATGTGGCGTGTCCGCCCGGCGTCGCTCGCGAGGATCTCGCGCGCTCGTTCATGCAGGTACTCGACGGTGATCAGGTAGGCGCACGTTGCCGCCAGGGAGACGATCCAACAGATGAGCAGGGCGAACTTAGCGGGAAGCGCCAGCAGGGCGAGCAGCAGGACCGCCGGCACCACGGCTAGGGCAACCAATCCGCGGCCGATGAGCGTCGGGTAGAGACGTTCAAAGCGCGCTGCCCGCTGAGGATCGGCGACCCAGGCGCCGGCGCTCACGAAGCTTCCGCCCCTGCGCTCGTCAAGCGCATCCTCGGCAACGTCATGCTCGGCGATCATGAGGTCGGTTTCGGCGAGCCTGCGGTCGAACAGGGTGTTGATGCCCACAAGATGCCGCCGCGCGCCGACGCCGATCAGCAGTGCCGGCATCGCGAACAGCAGCAGGGTTGCCAAGCTGCGGGCATAGAAGTCCCCGTAAAAACCGGCAACTGCCTCGCGCATGGCGTCGATGCCGTAGGTAAAGGGCAGCCAAGGGTGCAGGGCACGGAAAAAGCCCGGCATCATCTCGATGGGATAGGTCCCCGAGGTGCCCGGAATCTGCAGCACCACGAGCAGGACGCCGAGCGCCTTGCCGATGTGTTTGAAGGCGACGGCGAGCGCATAGACGATGAGGACGTAGACGAGGGACTCGACCATGCCCGCGAAGACGTAGGCGACGGGTACGACGCACTGGATGCCGAGCGCGATCACGCCCACGCAGCAGATGATCGCCTGCAGCTGTCCCAGCACCGCGAGCAGCAGCCAGCGTCCGAAGAAGCCCTGCCAGGGAGCGATGGCCCCGAGGCCTTCCGGATCGACCTCCAGCTTGTAGATGGCGACGAGCACGAAGCCGCCGACCCACAGCGCAAGGTTGGTGTAGAACGGTGCGACGCCTGCGCCGTAGGTATCCACGGGGAAGATCGCGTGCGTGACCAGGACGGCTGGCGCGCTCATGAACGAACCGACCTCGGTGGGGTCGAGGTGGACAAGGTCGCGCAGGGACGCCAGGGCCTCGGCGCCGCCGAGGGTGTCGATGTCGGCGGCGAGCCCCTCGATGTCCGCCGCCGCTTCCTTGAGCGAGGAGGACGTTTCCTTGATGGTGCCAGCCGCTTGGGCGAGCAAGGCGTCGAGCTGATCAAGGGACGATTCGGCTTGCGACGCGATTGGGGAAAGCGAGCCCACGGCGCCCGACAGGCGCCCGCCCGCATCGGCGAAGGCGTCGAGCGAGGACGAAATCTGCGGTCCGATGACGCCGGAAAGCTGTGCCTGCAGATCGCTCAAGGCGTCTGCTCCGTCCTGAATGCTCCCGTTCACCGAGCTCGACAGGTCGCGCACGCTATCGGCGGCCGCCTTGATGTCGTCTGAGAGCTCCTGCAGCCGGTCGAGCTGAGCCAGCTGCTCGTCGGATAGATCGGAAAGCATGCCGATTTCCGCATCGATCTGCTGGAGCGCTTGCGTTCGCAGGCCGTTTTGATCGGCGCCGTCGAGCGCCTCGATTGCATCGCGGGCGTTCTCGAGCGAGGTCATAAGGTTGCGAACCGTATCGTTGAGGGCGCGGATCTGCGCGATGGCCGCATCGATCTTCCCTTGCGCCCAGCCGATGTCCCCGGCGAGTTCCCCGATGTCGTAGGAGGCCTTTGACGAGATGCCTGCAATGGTTCGCGCGTCGGTGCCCATGTCGCCTGCAAGCTGGCCTGCAAGCGTCTGGGTACCGGAGCGCGCGGTGCCGAGGGCATCCTGCGCGCGATCGAGCGAATCGGCGAGCGATGAGCTTGAGTCCGCGACCTGCTCCAGGGCACTCCGGGCGTCTCCGACGGTCTGCCGGGCCGAGCCGATGCGCCGCTGGGCGCCATCCAGATCGTCTGCCAGCGCAGTGAGCGTCGCTGCGGTGTCGTGCAGGCTCCCGGCAGCATCCTGGGTCGCCTGGTCGACGCTTTCGGTCGCAGATGAGGCGGCTCCTTTGAGCTTGTCGGCCACCGTGTCGCCCACCACGCGCATGAACTCGCCCTCGATCTGGGCCTCAAGCGTGGTCGCGCCGGTGTCGGTCACCTTGGGTGCGATGGCGTTGGCTTTCTCGTTGACGTAGTAGGCGATATCCGCCGTCTCGGGCTTGCCGTCGACCACCCCTGCAAGGGTGGCCGAGAAATCGCGGGGGATGACGATCGCCGCATAGGCGCTGCCCGCTTCGACCTCGGACACGGCGTCGTCCTTGTTGGGCGAGAAGACCCACTCGAGTTGATGGTTGTCTTCGAGCCGCTCACGAATCATCTCGCCGGCGTTGATGGCTCCCAGCCCGGGCACCGTCGCGCCCTCGTCCTCGATGACGACCTCCACCGGCACGGTCCCCGTGTTCTCATAGGGGTTCCAGTTGGCCAGGATGTTGATCCATGCGTACAGCGACGGGATGATGCACACGCCGAGCGCGATGACGATGGCTGCAGGATTGCGCGCGATGCGTTTGAGGTCCCTGATGAAGATTTGCAAGACGGTACCCACGGCGTCCCCCACGACGGTTCGATGACAAAGCGTTGGAATGTTGTATCCGAGGGGATGGGTCTTTATGCATGCTCATCCAAGTTTTTTGAAAAAGATTCAAAAAACTTAAGCGATGCTACACTTTTGGTGGATAAGCTGAGCGAAGGAGACGGTATGGCGAAGCGGGCTGACGGAATGGAACAGGG
>CASEEY010000075.1 GCA_949287055.1 uncultured Collinsella sp. | reverse complement strand
TGCTGTCCCCCTGGGGTTCCTGCTGTCGCGCTGGGGCCCTTGCTGTCCCCCTGGGGTTCCTGCTGTCGAGCAGGGGCCCTTGCTGTCACGCTGGGGGCCGGACGGCCGGGTCGGGGCTGTGGCGTCGCGCTGCAAGCACAGCTCACCGGATCCGTTGTCGACCGCGGTTTCCCGCTTGTCCCGCGCTGTCCGCCCCGCACTCCGGAGGGCGTTCTGTCCGGTTGGCGGGGCGAGCGGTTTGATTCGGCGGGCAAGCGGTCGGATAGGGTGTCGCGATAAGACAACCGGTTGCACAAACGCGAACGCTGCCGTATGGTGTGCACAACCGGTTGCACAAATAAAAGTTGACCCGGAAGTTCCCGTCGTTTCCGCCGGCTTGCGCGCAAGCGCGCCGCACGCGAACCGGCTGCAAACGACGGCGCGACAAGGGGGTCAAAGGAGCAAGAGAAAGGAGACGGAACATGGATGTCATCAACGATTGGGAGAACCCGGCGTTGACGAACAGGAACCGTCTTGCCGCCCGCGCGTACTTCATGGGGTATGCGTCGAGCGAGCTGGCGGCAACGTACAGCCGCGAGCTCTCGCGCGGATTCGTTCAGCTGAGCGGCCCGTGGCGTTTTCGCCTGTTCGATAGCCCCCGGTCCGTTCCTGCCGCCGCGTTGACGACGTATGCGGATGATTGGGATGAGGTCGAGGTTCCCCACATGTGGCAGGTGGACGGCTACGGCAAGCTTGCCTACACCGATGAGGGCTTCCCCTTCCCGGTGGACCAGCCGTTTGTTCCGGGCGACGATCCTACGGGCATCTACCAGCGCATCGTCAAGCTGCCCGAGCTCGCTGCCGGCAGCCGCGAGATCATACGCTTCGACGGCGTCGAGAGCTACGCCGAGCTCTACATCAACGGCACCTACGTGGGCATGACCAAGGGTTCGCGCCTGTCCGCCGAGTTCGACGTCACGGACTTCGTCCATGCGGGTGACAACCTCTTTACCGTCAAGGTGCTGCAGTACAGCGATGGTACCTACATCGAGGACCAGGACATGTGGTGGGCCTCGGGCATCTTCCGCGACGTGTACCTCATGGAGCGCCCTGCCGCGCGCCTCGACGACTTCTACGTGCGTACCCATCGCGCCAGCGATGCCGCCGAGCTCACGATCGACGTCAAGACGACGGCCGCTGTGCGCATCGTGTGGCGCCTTGCCGCCGCGGGCGCAACGGTCGCCGAGACCGAGATCGACCCCGCGACCGGCCACGCCGCGCTGACCGTCGCCGACGCGCATTTCTGGAATCCCGAGGATCCCTTCCTCTACGACATGACCATCGAGGTCTATGGCACCGACGGCCTGTCCGAGGTCGTGCCGCGCCGCCAGGGTCTGGCCGAGGTGTCCATCGAGAACGGCCGCATTCTGCTCAACGGCACCTACTTCAAGATGCACGGCGTGAACCGCCACGACGGCGACGACCACAAGTGCCGCGCCGTGGGCCTCGAGCGCATGCGCCGCGACCTCGAGCTCATGAAGCGCCACAACATCAACGCCGTACGCACCTCGCACTACGCCAACGACCCGCGCTTCTACGAGCTGTGCGACGAGTACGGCATCATGGTGCTCGCCGAGACCGACATGGAGAGCCACGGCTTCGAGAACATCGGCAACATCGCCACCGTCACCGATGATCCGGCGTGGGAGGCCGCCTACGTCGACCGCATCGAGCGCCTCGTCATGCAGGAGCGCAACCATGCCGCCATCGTGGCCTGGTCGCTCGGCAACGAGAGCGGTTACGGCTGCAACATCCGCGCCATGTACGCCAAGGCCAAGGAGCTCGACAGCCGCCCGGTCCACTACGAGGAGGACCGCAACGCCGACACCGTCGACATCATCTCGACCATGTACTCGCGCGTCTCGCAGATGAACGACTTCGGCGAGCATCCCGGCCCCAAGCCGCGCATCAACTGCGAGTACGGTCACTCCATGGGCAACGGTCCCGGAGGCCTGTCCGAGTACCAGCAGATCTTCGATCGCTGGGACAACCTGCAGGGCCAGTTCATCTGGGAGTGGTGCGACCACGGTATCGCCGCGGTCGACGAGAACGGCCGTCCCTACCACATGTACGGCGGCGACAACGGCGACTATCCCAACAACGGCAACTTCTGCATCGACGGCATGGTGTTCCCCTGGCAGGAGCCGAGCCCGGGCCTGACCGAGTACAAGCACGTCATCTGCCCGGTTCGCGTGGCCTTCGATGCCGCCGCCGGCGAGCTTTCCGTGACCAACAAGCGCTGGTTCACCACGCTGGCCGACATCCGCATCGTGCTCGAGACGCTCGTCGATGGCGATCCGGTCGCCAGCTGCGAGGTCGTCCCCGGCGAGCTCGCCCCGGGTGCCACCGCAACCATCCCCGTAGCCGTGGATGCCGCCGCCTGCGGCGAGACCCTGCTCACGGCGCGTGTGTTCACCACGCAGGCAAAGCCCTGGTGCGAGCCCATGTACCAGATCGGCGTCTATCAGTTTGCCGTCGCCCGTGGCGGCCACACCGCGATTGAGGTGCCCGCTGCGGCCGCGCCCGAGGTCACCGAGGCCGAGTGCCTGCTCACCGTAGCGATCCGCGACGCCTCCATCGCCTTCGACCTCGCTTCCGGCGAGATCCGCGACTGGCATTCCTGCGGCCGCACGGTTGTCGCC
This sequence comes from uncultured Collinsella sp., assembly GCA_949287055.1. GTDB lineage: Bacteria > Actinomycetota > Coriobacteriia > Coriobacteriales > Coriobacteriaceae > Collinsella. Next base: position 5,411 of record CASEEY010000075.1, on the reverse strand, counting down.
GCCCCGATCAAGGTCGGCTTCTGGCATCCGTTGGTCGACAACCATCAGCAGGAGTTCGACTCCATCTGGCAGGAGAACTTCATCAACGTCATGCAGACGTCCACGCGCTCGGTCACATGGCATCGCGAGGGCCCGGCCGTCGTGGTCGAGGTCGCCCAGCGCATCGCCCCGCCCGTGCACGCCTTCGGCATGCGCTGCACGCTCGTGTACACCATCTGGCCGTCCGGCCGCGTCGACCTTGCGGTGAGCGGTGAGCCCTACGGCGAGTACTGCGACATCATCCCGCGCATCGGCATCTCCTTCGAGGTTCCCGGCGAGGATCGCGCCGTCGAGTGGTACGGCCACGGCCCGGGCGAGAACTATCCCGACTCGCTCAAGGCCAACCCCGTCGGCCACTATCGCGCCAAGGTCGACGACATGTTCACCCCTTACGTGTTCCCGCAGGATTGCGCGAATCGCGAGGGCGTGCGCTGGGTTGCCCTGCGCTCGAGCCACGGCGACGGCCTGCTCGTCACGCGCCCTGTCGGCACGGATGCCGCCGATGACCCGTTCTCGTTCTCCGCATGGCCGTATACCTGCGAGGACATCGACGCCGCGCGCCACGTGTGCGACCTGGTGCCGCGCGACACGGTCACGGTGAACATCAACGACCGGGTGCTCGGCCTTGGCTCCAACTCGTGGGGCTCTGAGGTGCTCGATTCGTATCGTATCCGCTTTGAGCGCTTCAGCTTTGCGTTCTCCCTGCGTCCGCTGGCCTCTGCCGACCTTGCGGCCGCGCTTGCCCCGATCAAGGAGGTCTAAGCATGCATGTCTATGAGAGCCGCGCGCAGTTTGACGCGGAGCTGAGTTCGGTTAAGAAGTGGATGCGCGTGGGCCAGGCGCTCGACATCGCGCCGACGCTGCTGCAGGACGTCGCGTACTCCATCGGCGACTCGCTCACCTACTGGTGGGACCGCACGCCCGCGCTGTCTACGCCCGACATGGTGGGAACCCGTCGCTATCTGAGCGTGGTCGCCCCCATCGACGGCGAGGCGCACGTCGCGGTGGCGCCCAAGGCCGACTTGGCACTCACCCGCGCCTACAGCGACCTGGACGACCGCGAGCGCTTCGAGGCCGCCGATATCGAGCCGGTCGTCGTGCCGGCGAGCGGCATCCTCGTGGTGGATGAGCAGGAGGCTTTCCGCGTTCTGCCCGACCCCGATGTCGCCGCCGTCATGGTGCGCGTCACCATCGAGGGCTACAGCTTCCCCAACAAATAAGGTATCTGGGCGCCTGCGCCCCGACGATTGAGCCCGCGCGGGCGCAGGCGCTTGCGGATGCTGGATAACGCATCCAGCACGATTATAAGGAGGAGAGACATGAGTTCAGAGAAACGAGCGAAAATCGGCTCGCTTGCCCTGCTGGGCATGACGATTTCCGCGGTGTTTGGTCTCAAGAACATCATCAACAACAATGCGGAGATCGGCTTGGCCGCCGCGCCGGCGTTCTTCATCGCCACCATTCTGTACTTCGTGCCCTACACCCTGGTCACGGCTGAGTTCGTCGCCCTGAACAAGGACTCCGAGTCCGGCGTGTACGCTTGGGTCAAGACGTCGATGGGCGGCCGCTGGGCCTTCATGACGGCGTTTTGCTACTGGTTCGTCAACCTGTTCTACTTCGCGTCGATTCTGCCCAACATCATCATCTACGCGAGCTACGTGTTCTTCGGCATGAACGTCGAGATGTCGCCGCTGCTGACCACGGCGATCGAGGTCGTCATCTTCGCCATCGGCACCTGGGCCTCCACCAAGGGCGCCAAGTGGATCGGCAACATCTCCTCGATCGGTTCGGCTGCCGCTATGGGCATGGCCGCGATCTTCGTGCTGCTCTCTGTCGGTGCCGTGTTCGGCGGCGTCGAGTTTGCCACCGCGCCCACCGCGCAGACCATGGCCCCCGACACCTCGAGCTTCGCGACCATCTGGGGCTTCTGCGGCACGCTCGCCTGGATCATCCAGGGCGTGGGCGGCGCCGAGTCCGTCGGCGTGTTCCTGAACGACCTCAAGGGCGGCGTCAAGGCGTTTGTGCGCACGGTCGTTGCCGCCGGCCTGGTCATCGGTCTGCTGTACGCCGGCTCCTCGCTGCTCGTCAACCTGTTCATCCCCATGGGTGAGGTCAGCCTGTCCACCGGCATCTTCGACGTCTACGGTGCGCTGTTCGCCCACTTCGGCATCCCCGAGAACATCTCGACCCGCGTGCTCGGCCTCATCCTGCTCGCGGCTCAGGTCGGCGGCCTCATGATGTGGACCTCCGCCCCGATCAAGGTTTTCTTCACCGAGATCCCCAAGGGCGTCTTCGGCGGCAAGATCGTCGAGATGAACGAGCAGGGCATCCCCTGGCGCGCCGCCTGGGTGCAGTTCCTGATCGTGCTCCCCATCGTGATCATCCCCGCCATGGGCGCCAGCGGCCTGAACGACCTGCTGAACATCGTCATCAACATGACGGCCGCCACCGCGCTGCTTCCTCCGGGACTCATCCTCATCGCCTACCTCGTGCTGCGTCTGCGCTATGACAACGCCCCGCGCTCCTTCCGCATGGGCAACCGCTCGTTCGGCCTGGCGATCTCGATCTTCCTGGTGTGCGTCTTCGCCTTCGTGTTCATCGCCGGCACGTTCCCGATGGGCCAGGAGCTCTGGCTGACGCTCGTGTACAACGTCGGCGGCGTGGTCGTGTTCATCGGCGCAGCGCTGCTGTGGTACCAGCGCTACATCAACCGCCTGCGCGCCACCGATCCCGAGGCTGCGGAAGAGGAGCTGCGTCCGTCCGTGCTCGACCTGATGGAGTAATCACGGTCTGATACCGCCCTCTCCTTCCAAGCGCCCTTGTGCTTGCTCGCACGAGGGCGCTTTTCATGTGAAGCCTTAGGTGTCGCGTCTACGCGAAAGACCCGCCTGCGCGCTGGCGCGGGCGGGTCCGTTCGTCTGGTTGCCGTGTTGTCGGGCCGCTGCTAGCCCTCGAGGTTGATGCCGAGCGCCCAGCCCCAGCGCGGGGTCGTGGTGAGACCGTAGTAGGCGATCCAGGAATCGACGTTGATGTCGCGGATGTAGCCGATGTTGTCGCGCACCGTGTTGTTGCCCACGTAGATGCCCACGTGGCCGTAGATGGCGCCCGCCGAGGTGTGCGGGTGCGATGGCACGGCGATGATCATGCCCACCTTGAGGTTGGCCTTGTTGGAGCTCGTGCAGTACGCCGCGTACATGTCGTCGGCGTTGCCCGGCACGGTGCCGAAGCCCGCGTTGATGAACACGTCGGCGACCCACCAGGCGCACAGGCCCGCGCCCGGCGACGGGGTGCTATAGGCGGAGTCGACGATGCGCTGCTGGGCGCCGGCGCCTGCGGACGCCTGGCCGCTGCCGGGGATGGAGGTGGTGCCGCCGCCGCTGGAGTTGGCTGCGGCCTCTTGGCGCGCCGCCTCCTCGGCCGCCTGGCGCGCGAGCTCCTCCTGGCGCGCGGCCTCGAGGATCTCGGCGTCGCGCTTGGCCATGAGGTCCTTGACGTCATCGCTCAGGCCATCGAGCAGGGTCTGGACCTCGTCCTTCTTGGCCTTCATGGCGTCGAGCTGCTGGACCTGCTGCTCTTTAAGCTTCTCGAGGTCTGCCTGCTGCTGCTCCAGCTCGGCTTTGCGCTGGGCGAGCTCGTCTTGGATGCGGTGGATGTCCTCGATGGTCTGCTGATCGTTGGCGTTGACCTTGTCGATGTAGTAGACGTTGGAGATGAGCTCGTCAAACGACGTCGAGGAGAGGAGCAGCGAGATCGCGCTGTTGCCGCCCTCCTTGTAGCTCGTCGACACGCGGTCGGCGAGAATCTCTTGCTTTTTCTCGAGTTCGAGCTGCTGCTCGTCGATCTGCGCCTGCGTTTCGTCGATCTGCTCCTGGACGACCTCGATCTTGCCGAGCGTGTCGTCGAGCTGCTGGGAGAGGTCCTCAAACTGGGCGGAGATGGAATCGAGCTGCGCCTGGGCCTCGTCGAGCTGGGCCTGAGCTTTCTCGAGGGCCTCGGTGGTCTCCTTGGTCGCCGTGGCAGCGCGCGCCTGACGCGGCAGGCCGAACAGCACCGCAGCGCCTGCGGCGGCGAAGGCGGCCTTGATGGCTGCGCGCCGCGACAGGGCGGCGCCATTTCGCTGTACGTCGAGTGCCCCCGATGGGGTGTTCGAAAGATGTTGAGACATATGGGCTCCTGTTGTGCTGCGTGTATATGTCGGTCAACTATGCTCAGTATAGGATACCTCAGTTGCGGGCGATGCAATCGAACTTCATAAGCGCGTGAAGGGTTTCGGAGGCCTGCGGGGAATGGGGTATAGTTCATAGGCGAACGTAGTGCGATACGAGAGGGCGGTGCTGCTCATGCACGAATACGACCGCATATCCGACGAGGTGCTCTGCGCGCTGGGCGCAGCGGTCGGAGACGACAACCTGCAGCTGTTTGAGCCCATGAGCCAGCACACCACCTTTCAGATCGGCGGGCCCGCCGACGTCGTGGTGACGCCCACGGACGCCGACGCCGTCGTGCGCGCGCTCGACGTCTGTGCGATCGCCGGCGCTCCGGTGACGGTGGTGGGCAATGGGTCCGATCTGCTCGTGGGCGATCGCGGCATCCGCGGCGTGGTCGTGCTGCTGCGCGACAAGTTTGCCGACATCGCGGTCGAGGGCACGCGTATCCGCTCGGCCGCCGGCGCGCTGCTGCGCGACGTGGCGCTCGCCGCCGCCGATGCGGAGCTTTCCGGTCTCGAGCCGCTGTGGGGCATCCCCGCTACCGTGGGCGGGGCCTGTCATATGAACGCAGGCGCCTACGACGCCTGCACGGCCGATGTACTGGAGTCGGTGCGCGCCTACGTCCCGGGCCCTGTGCTGTCCGATGGCACGCGCGCCCGAGGATCGGTCCGCACCTTTGCGGTTTCCGAGCTTGCCATGGGGTATCGCAAGAGCCGCATTCACGACGAGGGCCTCATCGTGCTCGAGGCCACGTTTGCGCTCGCGCCGGGCAACGGCCGCATGATCCGCGTCGAGATGGATGACTACCAGCGCCGTCGCGAGGAGAAGCAGCCGCTCGACATGGCGAGCGCGGGCTCTACCTTCAAGCGTCCCGAGGGGTACTTCGCCGGCAAGCTCATCATGGATGCCGGCCTACGCGGAGCGAGCGTAGGCGCCGCGCAGGTATCCGAGAAGCACTGCGGGTTCGTGGTCAACACCGGCGGTGCGACCGCGGCCGATGTGAACGCGCTCATCGAGCACGTGCGCGACGAGGTTCGCGCGCAGTTTGGCGTCGAGCTCGAGCCGGAGGTCAAGCGGATCGGCGAGTTCTAACGAGCTGGGCGCGCGCACCGCGGCATCGCAAATGGGTTGGAGGGAACACGTCCCCAACCAACCCATGGGTTG
>CASEEY010000074.1 GCA_949287055.1 uncultured Collinsella sp. | reverse complement strand
ACGTTCAAGATCATGTTGCCGCCCTTGGACACGCACTCGACGAGCTTGTGGATGAGCAGCGGCGCGGGCTTGTAGTTGGTGTCGGTCGCGCAGTAGCCCCAGTTGTCGTTCATCGTGATGCAGGCTTCCCAGGCGAGCGGCTCGCCGTTGGCGTCAAACAGGCCGTGGGGCGGCAGGATGCGCTCAGGCGTCACGAAGTCGCCGTGGTAAGGGGTCGGGTTGCCGGAGGCGAGCGAGCCGAAGCCCTCGCCGGAGCACTCGAGGCGGTTGTCGACGATCACGTCGGGCTGGAGCTCGCGGACCATGTTCATGAGCTCGGTGGCGCGCCACGCCTCGCCGCGCAGGTCGTCGTAGGCGAAGTCGAACCACAGCAGGTCGAGCTTGCCGTAGTTGGTGCAGATCTCGCGCACCTGCTCGTGCATGTAGTCGAGGTAGCGGTCGAACACGCGGTGCTCGTTGGAGCCTGCGACCGGGTCGTTGCGCAGCGGAGCCTGACGGTCGCCGTACTGCGGGAAGTCGGGATGGTGCCAGTCGATGATGGAGTAGTACAGGCCCACGCGGATGCCCTCGGCGCGGAAGGCGTCCAGAAACTCGGCGACGATGTCGCGGCCGAACGGCGTGTTGGTCGACTTGAAGTCGGTGGTGGCGGTGTCGTACAGGCAGAACCCGTCGTGATGCTTGGAGGTGAGCACCGCGTAGCGCATGCCGGCGCGCTTGGCCGCGCGCGCCCAGGCGCGGGCATCGAAGGCATACGGGTCGAATTCGTCAAAAAACGGCAGGTACTGGTCCTCGGGCATCTCCTCGGTGCTGCGCACCCACTCGCCGCGGGCGGGGATGGCGTACAGACCGAAGTGGATGAACAGACCGAAGCGGTCGTGCAGGTACCACTTCATGCGCTCGTTGTAGCGGGCGCGGTCAAACTGGTATGCCAACGTTTCCTCCACATCTGCTGTTGTGACCGTTGTGGCCGTATGCAGGAAATTCTTTATTTCCTCGCCGTGAACGGTCGATTTCAGGTGCCTGAACGGTATGGCCGCTTTGGCGCCTATCGCGCTATCGCTCGATAAAGCGTTACTATGTTCTGGCGGGCACGTAGTATAGCCGTTTCGCTCCGCATGACTGCGGCGCGCTCGTGCTTTTGGTGCCAATACATCAAATGCGCCATTTCTTGAACAAGAGAGGTGCGGAAGGGGTGTCTGATATGGACAAACAGAGCAAGAACTGGACCGCCTCCAGCGTTACCCGTCGCGGGTTCGTTGGCGCGACCGCTGCGGCCGCTGCGACGGTTGCCGGCCTTGGTCTGGCTGGCTGCGGCGGCGGTGGCGAGACCACCGGTAGCGCGCCTGCCGATTCCGGCGAGTCGAACGTCGAGACCATCACGGCAGACGCCGACGGTTTCGTCGTCAAGGCCACCAAGACCGACGGCAAGGCTCCCAAGAACGAGTGCATCCTGGCCTTCGAGGGCGAGTTCCAGGAGATGCACCCCATGGATTGGTCCGACGGCAACTCCGGTAACGTCGTGTACTACATCTATGACTCCCTGTATGATCTCGACGAGAACTATGAGTACAAGGCGCGTGCCGCCAAGGACTACAAGGTCTCCGAGGATGCCTGCACCTACACGTTCCACCTGAACGAGGGCATCACCTTCACCGACGGCGAGCCGCTGAACGCCGAGGCCGTCGTGGCCAACTACGAGGCCGCCATCAACCCCGAGAACAACTGGCGTCGTCGTCGTATGTTCATCGAGACCATCGACGAGAACACCGAGAACACGCGCGTCGACTCCTGCACGGCTGTCGATGAGTACACCGTCGAGTTCCACCTGCCGAACCCGTACGCGCCGTTCATGAACTCCATCACGCAGTTCTACCTGATCAGCCCCGCCGCGCTGGCCGACTCCAGCTGGGACTACTCCAAGAAGTCCGCGGGTTCCGGCCCGTACGTCCTCGAGGAGTACGCGCAGGGCGACCACGTCTCCATCATCCGTAACGAGGATTACTGGGGCGAGGCTCCCTCCATCGACCGCATCGACTTCCGCGTCGTGCCCGAGGCCGGCTCCCGTATCGCCGCCCTGCAGACCGGTGAGGCCACGGCCATCTACCCGATGCCGACCGACCAGGTCGCCACGGTGCGCTCCGCCGGCGACATCAACATGATCTCGATCCCCTCGACGACCATGCGCTATGTCACGCTCAACACCAACTACGAGCCGCTGTCCGACGTCCGCGTGCGCCAGGCCCTGAACTATGCGTTCAACCAGGACGAGTACGTCAACGTCATGTACTCCGGCGCCGCCACGCCCGCGACCTCCTGCCTGCCCGAGCTCGTTCCCGGCTACAAGGCGCAGACGCCGTACGACACCGACATCGACAAGGCCAAGAGCCTGCTCGAGGAGGCCGGCTACGCCGACGGCTTCGAGGTCTCCATCATCTGCGACAACTCCACGCAGGAGACCAAGGGCGCCACGTTCGTCATGCAGCAGCTCGAGAAGATCGGCGTCACGGTGAACGTCCTGCCCAACGAGGCTGCCACCAACGCCGAGATCGCCGCTGAGCCCGAGGACACCACCGAGCTCCAGATGTGGTACGTCAACTGGTCGCAGTCCGATCCCGACGGCTTCCTGCGTTCGCTGCTCTCCAGCGCCATGGTGCCGCCGACCGGCTACAACACCGCCTTCTGGAAGAACGACGAGTTCGACTCCGAGCTCGAGGCCGGCAACGCCGCGCCCACCGAGGAGGAGCAGAACGAGCACTACGGCAAGTGCCAGGACATCGCTTGGGAGGAGTGCCCCTGGCTGTTCCTCGCCAGCGACAACACCCTCCTGTCCTACAAGGCTTACCTCAACGGCATCAAGTACGTGGCGCAGGGCATCGACGTCACCCACGCGACGCTGAACGTCTAGTAACTTGCACACGTCCTGAGTCCTACATCGAGGATGTTTGTCGGCTGCCAGCTTCCGCGCCGCGGGGGCTGGCAGCCCTCGTATCACCTCGGTTAAGACAGAAAGGGAGGGAGCTACATGGGGAAATATGCCGTTAAGCGCGTCTTGAGCATGATTCCGCTCTTGATCGTCATCTCCATCATCATCTTCATGTTCGTTCGCCTGATCCCGGGTGACCCGGCGCGCCAGATCGGCGGCCCCACCGCGACGATCGGCGAGATCGAGAACATCCGTCGCGAGCTCGGCCTCGACCAGCCGCTCGTGCCGCAGTACATCCAGTGGATCACCGGCATCTTCCAGGGCGACCTGGGCCACTCGTTCACCAACAACACGTCGGTGGCCGACCTGCTCGCCCCGCGTCTGCCGATCACGATCTATCTGACGATCTGCTCGATCACCTGGTCGGTCATCCTGGGCATCATCATCGGCGTCATCGCTTCCATCAACCGCGGTCGCGCCCTCGACCTGCTCGGCATGCTCATCGCCATCGCCGGCATCTCGCTGCCCAACTTCTGGCTCGGTCTGCAGCTCATGCAGATCTTCTCGGTCAACCTGGGCATCTTCCCGACCGGTGGCCTCGAGGACTGGCGCGGCTACGTCCTGCCCTCGGTCGCCATGGGCGCGGGCATCATGGCGATTCTCGCCCGCGTGACCCGTTCGTCCATGATCGAGAACCTGGGCAAGGACTACATCCGCACCGCGCGCGCCAAGGGCCTGCCCGAGCCGCGCGTCATCATGGTCCACGCCTTCAAGAACTCCTCGATCGACATCATCACCGTGACCGCCCTGCAGATCGGCGCCCTCATCGCCGGCTCCGTCGTGGTCGAGAGCGTGTTCTCGATCCCGGGCATGGGCCGTCTGCTGGTCGACTCCATCGGTTTCCGCGACTACGAGGTCGTGCAGGCGCTCATCCTGTTCTTCTCGTTTGAGTACATGGTGATCAACCTGCTTGCCGACATCCTCTACGCTGTCATCAACCCGCGCGTGAGATACGAATAGGAGGCGACCATGGCTGATACCAAGCAAACTGCTGCCGCCACCTCGGCGGAGGAGCTGCCCCAGGCGCAAAACCCCACGGTGCAGTTCATCAAGAAGTTCCTGCGCCGCAAGACCGCGGTGCTCGGCTTCGCGTTCATCGTGTTCATCCTCATCATGGCGGTCATCGGTCCGTCGATCGTCCCGTACGATCCCAACGCCTATGACTACAGTGCCATCCTCGCCGGTCCGTCCGCGCGCCACATCTGGGGCACTGACGAGTTCGGCCGCGACGTCTTCTCGCGCATCCTCGCCGGCACCCAGCTGTCGCTCGGCACGGCGCTGACCGCGTCGATTCTCGGTACGGCCGGCGGAGTCGTCCTCGGCCTGATCGCGGGCTTCTTCGGCGGCATCATCGACTCGATCATCATGCGCATCTGCGACGTCATGTTCGCGTTCCCGTCGATCCTGCTCGCCATCGCCATCGTGGCCATCATCGGCCCGGGCATCACCAACATCATGATCGGCCTGGCCGTGTTCACGGTGCCCTCGTTCGCGCGTATCATCCGCGGCGCGGTGCTCGAGGTCCGCGGCGAGCTGTATGTCGAGGTCTCGCAGTCCATCGGCTGCACCCCGGCGCGCACGATGTTCGTGCACATCTTCCCCGGCACCATGCAGGCGCTCATCGTCAACTTCACGATGAACGTGGGCGGCGCCATCCTGTCGGCGTCCTCTCTGTCGTTCCTGGGCTTCGGCGCCAACGTCACCCAGGCCGAGTGGGGCGCCATCCTGTCGCAGGGCCGCAACTACCTGGCCATCGCTCCGCACCTCGTCCTGTTCCCCGGTCTGGTGATCTTCCTGACCGTGCTGGCCTTCAACCTGTTCGGCGACGGCCTGCGCGACACGCTCGATCCCAAGCTCAACTAGTCGGAGGTCCTCATGGCTGAAACCTTGCTTGAGGTCAAGGACCTCAGAACAGAATTCAAGCGCGGAAAGAAGGACTGGATCACCGCCGTCAACGGCGTGTCCTTCCACGTCGAGGCGGGCGAGATCGTCGGCCTGGTGGGCGAGTCGGGCTGCGGCAAGTCCGTTACCTCAATGTCCATCATGCGCCTGCACAACAAGCTGTCCACGCGCATCACCGGTGACATCTCCTTCGGCGGCAAGCACATCCTCGAGCTTTCCGAGTCCGAGATGCAGTCCATCCGCGGCAACGAGATCTCGATGATCTTCCAGGAGCCCATGAGCGCCCTCGATCCCATCATGCGTATCGAGAACCAGCTCGTCGAGGCCATCTCGCTGCACAACAAGGAGCTCTCCAAAGACGAGCTCCACCAGCGCTGCGTGGCCGCGCTCAAGCTCGTGGGCATCCCCGAGCCCGAGATGACGCTGCGCAACTACCCGCACGAGCTGTCCGGCGGCATGTGCCAGCGCGTCATGATCGCCATGGCCATGTCCTGCGAGCCCAAGCTGCTCATCGCCGACGAGCCCACGACGGCGCTCGACGTGACGATCCAGGCGCAGATCCTGGCGCTCATGGAGGATATCCGCAACAAGCGCAACACGGGTATCCTCATGATCACCCACGACCTGGGCGTCGTCGCCGAGACCTGCAGCCGCGTCATCGTCATGTACGCAGGCAACATCGTCGAGGAGGCTCCGGTCAAGGAGCTGTTCGCCAACCCGCAGCACCCCTATACCCAGGGTCTGATCGAGTCGGTGCCCAAGCTCGGCAGCCGCGTGCATCGCCTGCCGTCCATTCCGGGCTCCGTGCCCGACCTCGCGGCCATGCCCTCGGGCTGCCGTTTCGCGCCGCGTTGCAAGTACGCGCAGGCTTCGTGCAGCGAGGCGCTGCCGGAGCTCCACAAGGTGAGCGAGAACCACTTCGCCGCCTGCCCGTTCCACACCAACGCACGAAAGGGGGCGTAAGCGATGGCTGCTACCGCAACTGAGCCCCTGCTGTCCGTCAGGAACCTGAGCAAGCGCTTCCCCGTGGGCAAGACGTTTTTCGGTAAGCCCAAGAAGTGGGTCCACGCCGTCAACAACGTCAGCTTCGACATCATGCCCGGCGAGACCTTCTCGCTCGTGGGCGAGTCGGGCTGCGGCAAGTCCACCACGAGCCGCCTGATCGACCGTCTGATCACGCCCGATTCCGGCGAGATCATTTTCGAGGGCAAGGACATCGCGAAGATCTCCACCAAGGAGATGCGCCCGCTGCGCTCCGAGATGCAGATGGTCTTCCAGGATCCGTATGGCTCGCTGAACCCGCGCATGAGGGTTCAGGACATCATCGCCGAGCCCCTGCTGGTCCACACGAACATGAGCCCCGGCGAGCGCCTGAAGCGCGTCCACGAGCTTCTCGAGGTCGTTGGCCTGCCCGCCACGCACGGCGAGCGCTATCCGCACGAGTTCTCCGGCGGCCAGCGCCAGCGTATCGGTATCGCCCGTGCGCTGTCGGTCAACCCCAAGCTCATCATGGCCGACGAGCCCGTCTCGGCGCTCGACGTGTCCATCCAGGCCCAGGTCTTGAACCTTTTGCGCGACGTGCAGGAGCGCTACAACCTGACGTACCTGTTCATCTCGCACGACCTCGCCGTCGTCGAGATGATCTCGGACCGCATCGGCGTCATGTACCTGGGCACCATGATGGAGGTCGCTCCCAACGAGGAGCTGTACTCCAACCCGCAGCATCCCTACACCCAGGCCCTGCTGTCGGCGGTGCCCGTGCCCGATCCCACGATCGAGAAGAAGCACGTGCTCATCGAGGGCGACCTGCCGAGCCCCACGAACATCCCGAGCGGCTGCCCGTTCCACACGCGCTGCCCGCATGCGACGGAGAAGTGCTCGGAGGAGGTGCCTCCCTTCCAGGAGGTCAAGCCCGGCCACTTCGTGAACTGCCACTATCCGGGACGCGAGCTGTAAGGCGACGCGTTGATGCAACGCTGGGCGGGCGTGCGCTCTTTCGGGCGCGCGCCCGCTTTTTCATGGCGCGGCAGGGCGGCCCGGTGTGCGCCACCTGTCGTATACAGGGCATCCGTGGCGTATGGGCCGCGCCGACGGCCGTATAATCGGATGGGAAAACCGCTGAGCCAAGGAAGAACAGGGGGCGCGCCGTGGAGACCGCAACGCCGAGTTCGTATATGTTCGCCGACCTCAAGCGCTTTGCCGGACTGAGCAACCGCGATGTGGCGCGAATCGTGCTCACCGACCGGCCCATCCTTGAAGGCGTCTCGCCGCGCGACCGTGCCGACGAGCGCACCTTTTTGTCGCGCGAGATCGTGCACGCCGATCCGGGCTATCTGCCCGCGACGTTCTTCGTGCCCTTCGACGTGTCGGCCCAAGCCGTGTCGGGGCGCATGGTCGCCCGTCTGGGCACGGGTGCGCGCATACGGATCGAGGAGCACTATGCGCGCGAGACGGCCGATGAGTTTTGCGCCGTGCTGCGCGCATGGGGCATCAACGACGCCCTGTACGCCAACGCGCTCAATCGCATCTCCTCGGTGCGTCTTGCGAGCGAACAGAGCCGCTGCACGCTCTACGTGCTGCTGTTCATGGCGACGGCCTGCTTGGGCGACCCGGTGCGCGCCGTGGAGCTTGCCGAGCGCTTCGCGATCGAGAAGCTCGGCAGCGGCTTTTCGACGCAGACGGTGGAGCTCGGGCTGGGGGAGCGCCCGGTTGAACAGGCCGACATGAGGCTCGGACTCGCCCGCGTGGTGGGCGGCAAGATGACGGGTGCGGTGCATCCGCTGTCGTGTGGCGTCGAGGGTACGGTGATCGGCTCGCTTGCCGCAGATGGCGATGCGATCGTGGATGTCGAGAACGACGTCTCGCGTCGTCATCTGCACATCTGGCGGGAAGGCGGACATTGGTACGCCCAGGGGCTGGACTCGACCAACGGAACCGCCGTGGTGTCCGGCGACGATCGGGGCACGCGCGTCATCGAGCCGCCGCGCCGGCGCCGTGGCGCGGGATGGCGCCCTGAACCCTGTGAGATCCTGCCCGGAGACGTTCTCGTGCTCGGGGCGGCGACGCGCTTCCTCGTGCTCGAGCTGGCGGAGTAGCGGCGAGGCTTCCGTGTAAGGGGGTGTGACAGGGGAGTGCAACCCTTGTCACACCCCTTGTCATTCGCTGCCGCCCGCTAGGTTTCGCTGTCCTTGTAGACCAGCGCGGTCGCATCGAACGCGATGTCGGCGAACTGCGCCTTGACGACCCAGGTGCCCTCTGCGTCGACCAGACCGCAGAGGTCGGAGTCGGCGTCGCAGGCCGGCGCGACGCCGTCGCGAAGCGATCCCAGGCGCGCAAACGTCGGCTCCACGACCCAACGCCCGTCGACGCCGATGAAGCCCCACAGGCCGGAATCGGCGTC